>DASTYT010000149.1 GCA_035764725.1 Candidatus Methylomirabilota bacterium
CGAGCTCGCCGCGGGCCGGCCCGGCGCCGGTCTCTTCGTCGACGCCGCCATCGAGGTGGCGCGCCTCGCGCGTCAGGTGGCGCGCCTGCCCCGCGCGCGGGTCGACATGGTGCGCCTCGGTGACGCCCGCGGGTTCTGGGCGCTGGACAGCGAAGGGTGGGTCGATCTGCCCAGCTCCTGCTTCACCTACAGCGCGGCGGGCCGCACCGCGCTGGAGTCGCGCCCGGTCCGGGCCGCGGCGCGGCCCGACCTCTACAGCCCGCCCGAAGGCGCGCACGGGGTCTTTCAGCGGCGCAAGCTCGCCCGGCTCGTGCGCACCGGCGAGCGCCTCGATCTGTTTCATGCCATGCACGACGACATTCACGGCTTCGATCTCCACCTGGAGGTGGATCTGGCCCGCGGTGTCATCGTCGCCGCCGACTCGGTCACGTCGCGGCTCCCGTATCGCGGGCTCTGCGACGAGCCGCAGGGCCGCTTCGCCACGCTCGTGGGCGAGCGCATGGATCAGGCGCTGCGCAAGCGCATCCAGACCGGTCTGGGCGGTGAGGCGGGCTGCGGCCAGCTCTACGACCTCACCGCCGACCTCCTCAAGCTGCTCCACCTCGAGTGACCGTGCTCGCGACCGCTCACGGCCGCCCGGCCGCCATCATCTTCGACATGGACGGCGTGCTCATCGACTCCGAGCCGATCGGCTACGAGGCGATGGGACTGGTGATGGCGCGCCACGGCGCGCCCTACGACCTCGTGCAGAACGACGAGTTCGTGGGCCGCACCAGCACCGAGAGCTTCCGTATCCTCCGCGCGCGGCACGGCATGCGGCCCGAGGCGGAGGAGCTGGCGCGGCAGTTTCGCGAGGCCAAGATCCGCATCGTGCGAGAGCGCGGCGTGCCCATGCCCGGCGTGCTCGACGTGCTGGCGGGCGCGCGCGGGGCGGGCTATCGTCTGGCCCTCGCCTCCTCCGCCGAGGTGCCGGTGATCGAGGCCACCGTGGAGGCGCTCGGGCTCGCGCCCTATTTCGAGCTGCGCGTGTCGGGGGGCGAGGTGAGACGGGGCAAGCCCGCCCCCGACGTGTTCCTCGAGACGGCGCGGCGGCTGGCGCTGCCGCCCGCGCACTGCCTGGTGGTCGAGGACTCGCGCAATGGCTTGCTCGCGGCCAAGGCCGCCGGCATGCGCTGCATCGTGGTACCGTGCGAGGCGACGCTGAGCCACGATTTCACGGGCGCGGACGGGCGCATCGCGCGCCTCCTCGACCTGCTGCCGCTCCTGTCCTGAGCAGTTATACTGTTTCGGTCATGTCGCCGCTTCCGGTCGGCAAGCTCTCCGGCGACACGCTGCAGCGCCTCTTCGCGAAGTACGTGCGCGCGAGCGGACCTCCGGAGGCGGGCGCCCGGGTGATCGTGGGCCCGCGCGTGGGCGAGGATGCCGCCGTCCTCGACATGGGTGACCGGTACCTCGTGGCCACCACCGATCCCATCACGTTCGCGACGGATGCGGCGGGCTGGTACGCGCTGCACGTCAACGCCAACGACGTGGCGGTGCGCGGGGCGCGGCCGTCATGGTTTCTCGCGACGCTACTGTTGCCCGAGGGCGACACGGAGCCGGCGCAGGTGGAAGCGCTGTTCGGGGAGATTGCGGAGGCGTGCGAGGCGCTGGGCGTGGCGCTGGTGGGCGGGCACACCGAGGTGACCGCCGGCCTTTCGCGGCCGATCGTGATCGGGACCATGCTGGGTGAGGTCGCGAAGGACGCGCTCGTCACGACCGGGGGGGCGCGGCCGGGCGACGCGCTCCTCCTCACGAAGGGCGTGCCGCTCGAGGGCGCGGCGATCATCGCGCGCGAGCGCGGCGAGGAGGCGGCGCGCCGCGGCGTCGCCGCCGACGTGATCGAGCGGGCGCGGGGGCTGCTGCGCCAGCCCGGGATCAGCGTGGTGCCGGACGCGCGGCTCGCCGCCGAGGCGGCGCGCGTGCACGCGATGCATGACCCCACCGAGGGCGGCCTCGCCACCGCGTGCTGGGAGATGGCGGAGGCGGCGGACGCGGGGGTGCGCGTGGAGCGCGAGCGCGTGCCGCTCTTTCCAGAGGGCGAGCGGCTCTGCTCAGCGTTCGGCCTGGATCCGCTGGGCACCATCGCCTCGGGCGCGCTGCTGATGGCGGTGGCGCCGGGGGATGCCGACCGGGTGATTGCGCGCTGCCGGGCAGGCGGCGTCGCGTGCGCGGCGATCGGTCACGTGACCGAGCGGCGCGAGGGCATGACGCTCATGGAGCGCGGGCGCGCGCGCGCGCTGCCCGTGTTTCCGCAGGACGAGATCTCGAAACTCTTCGCCGGGAGCTGATATGCCGGTTCAGATCGGATACGCGCATCGCCAGGCGCCGCTGGCTCGCCGGGGCATGGTGGCCGCTTGCCACCCCCTGGCCAGCCTCGCCGGCGTGGAGGTGCTGAAGGCGGGCGGCAACGTCATCGACGCCGCCATCGCCACCAACGCAGTCCTCGCGGTCACCCAGCCGAACTACTGCGGCGTGGGCGGCGACCTCTTCTGCCTCTATCACGAGGCGGCGACGGGACGGATCCACTGTCTACTCGGCGCCGGCCGCTCGGGCTCGCGGGCCAGCGTCGCCGAGCTGGGGCGACGGGGTCTCAAGGCCGTCCCGTTGGTCGGGCCGGGCTCGGTCTCGGTACCCGGCGCCACCCGGGCCTGGCGCATGCTGCTCGAGCGCTTCGGCACCACGCCGCTGCGCCGCCTGCTCGAGCCCGCGGTGCACTACGCGGCGGAGGGCTTTCCCCTCACGGACATCGTGGCCCAGAACATCCGCGATCGCTCCGAGCTGTTCGACGACCCCGAGTGGTGGCGCGTGTTCGTCCCCGGCGGCATCTTTCCGAAGGCGGGCGATCTCTTCCGCCAGCCCGACCTCGCCCGTACGCTCACGGAGCTGGGCGAGGACGGCGACCTCTTCTATCGCGGACGGGTGGCGAAGGCCATCGCGCAGCGCTTGGCCCAGGACGGCTTCCTCACCGCCGACGATCTCGCCGCCCACGAGGGCGAGTGGGGCGAGCCGATCGCGACCACGTACCGGGGCTACACGGTCTACGAGACGCCGCCGCCCACCCAGGGCGTGGCCGCCTTGCTCGGGCTCAACATCCTCGAAGGCTTCGATCTCGCCGCGCTTCCCGTGCATTCGATCGAGCACCTCCACCTTCTGGCGGAGGTGGTGAAGATCGCCTACGCCGACCGCGACCGCTGGGTCGCCGATCCCGAGCACACGAGCCTTCCCACCGCCCGACTCCTCTCGAAGGACTACGCGGGACGTCGGCGCGAGATCTTCGATTCCGGCAAGGCGCAGGCGCACACGTGGGGAGACGCCGAGGGGGACACCACCGGCTTCGTGGTGGCCGACGGGCAGGGCAACGTGGTCAGTGTGATCCAGAGCCTCTACCGGAGCTTCGGCGCCGGCGTCGTACCGCCGGGCACCGGCGTGGTGCTGCAGAATCGCGGCGCCTACTTCAACATCGATCCCGCCCACCCGAACGTGTTCGACCCCGGTAAGCGCCCCTTCCATACGCTGCTGGCCTCCATCGTCATGCGCGACAGTCGGCCGGTGATCGGCTTCTCGAGCATGGGCGGGGACGGGCAGGCGATGTTCCACATCCAGGCGCTCACCAACGCGATCGACTACGGCATGGAGATCCAGGAGGCGATCGAGCGTCCGCGCTTCATGTTCGGACGGCTGCTTCCGTCGGACGCACCCGACCTCCTGCGCCTCGAGGGTCGCATCCCAGCCGATGTCGTCGACGAGATGCGCCGGCGCGGGCACAAGGTCAAGGTGGTCTCCGACTGGTTCACCCAGATGGGCCACGCGCACGGGATCACGCTCACCGACGGCACGCTGCGGGGTGGCGCGGACGCCCGCGGCGACGGCGCGGCCCTCGGCTTTTGAGGATGTGGCGTCTCGTCGCCTACGCGCTCGCGCCGATGTGGGTGGCGGCGACGCTCGCGCTTCCGGGGACCACGGCGGCGGCCGAGTGGAACGGCATCGAGCCAGGGGTGACCGGCGCGGACGTGATCCGCGCACGCTACGGAGCGCCCTCGAAGGAAGTGAAGCAGAAGGTCGACAACTACGACACGGTCGAGTGGACCTACGAGGGCGAGCGTGCCCCGGGCGGCTTCCAGAGGATGGTGGTCGAGTTCGGGATCCTCCTGCCCTCAGGGTACAGCCCCAACACCGTGCGCGTCCTGCGCCTCGATCCGCGCCGCTTCATCTTCACCAAGGACATGGTGGTGTCGGGATGGGGTGAGCCGGACCGCGCGACGACCGAGAACGACCGCGACATCTTCTTCTACGCCTCAGGTCTCCTCGTGACGTTCGACAAGGACGGCGTGATGGCGACCAGCATGTACTTCACCGTGAAGCAGCCGGACTCGGCGCCCGCCTCGTCCGGCGCGCCGGCGCCGCTCCGTCCTGCCGCACCGGCTCCCGCTCCGGCCAAGCCGGCGCCGCCGAGCCCGTCGCCCGGCAACCCGCCCGTCCGCCGATGATCGATCACCTGCTCGCGCTGGACCCCGGCGGCCGCGGAATCGCGCGCTTCTTCGTGGCGGGCGGCGCGGGCGCCGCCGCCCGGGCCCTGCATCGCGCCCGGCGCGTCCTCCTGACCACGGGCTTCGCGCTGGGGCCGGGCCTGCCCGAAACCGATGGGCCGCCGGGCGCCGCCTCCCTGGGCCGCGCCCTTCGCGCCCTCGGCGTCGAGGTCGTGTACGTGACCGACGCGGTGACGGTGCCGCCACTCGAGGCGGCGCTGAAGGTCCTGGGCGAGAGTGGCGACATCCTCACGTTTCACGCGACGGCGGCGAGCGCCGCCCCGGTCGCGCGGCGACTGCTCGCCGAGCATGCGCCCAGCCATCTCGTCGCCATCGAGCGCCCTGGCCGCACGCGCGACGGCGATTACCTCAGCATGCGCGCGGAGTCGGTGCGCGCCTGGAACGGGCCGCTCGACGCCTTGTTCCTGGAGCGAGGGCGCGCCGACATCCGCCGGCCTGTCACCGTTGGCGTGGGCGACGGCGGCAACGAGATCGGCATGGGCCGGGTGCGGGCGCGCGTCGCGCGGCTCGGACCGAAGGCGCGGCGCTTCGCCTCGATCGTGATGGTCGACCACTTGGTGGTGGCGGGCACGTCCAACTGGGGGGCCTACGGCATCGTGGCCGAGCTCTCACGGCTCGCCGGCCGCGATCTGCTCCACTCGAGCGACGAGGAGCTGCGCATGCTCAACGCCTGCGTGGAGGCGGGCGCGGTGGACGGCGTCACGCGGCGCGCGGAACCCACGGTGGACCGCTTGCCCTCCGGCGCTCATACAGGCATGCTTGAGCTGCTGCGCGTGGCGGCGACGAGCCTCGCGCCATCATCGAAGGGCACATCGAGGACGGGAGGCAGGGCACGATGACTCAGGCGGCGAAGCAATCCAAGGTGATGGACACGTACCGGGCGATGCATCCCAAGTCCGGCGCGCTCTACGAGCGCGCGCGCAACGTCATTTCCGGCGGCATCACCCACGACGGCCGGTACCTGAACCCGTTCCCCGTCTACGTCGACCGCGCCCTCGGCTCGCGCAAGTGGGACGTGGACGGGAACGAGTATATCGACTACTGGATGGGGCACGGCGCGCTGATCCTCGGCCACTGCCACCCCGCCGTCGTCGCGGCGATCCAGAAGCAGGCGGGCCGCGGGACGCATCTCGGGGCCTCGCACGAGCTCGAGGTGCGCTGGGCCGAGCTGGTGTCGAAGCTCATCCCCTCGGCGGAGATGGTGCGCTTCACGATGTCGGGCACCGAGGCCACCCACCTCGCGATGCGCATCGCCCGGGCCTACACGAATCGCCCGAAGATCCTGAAGTTCCAGGGGCACTTCCACGGCTGGCACGACGGCGTGGCCCTCGCCGTCGATCCGCCCTACGACGTGCCGTGGTCGGCGGGCGTGCCCGCCGCGACGCTGGATCAGATCCTCTTGTGCCCGCCCAACGACATCAAGGCGGTGGAGACCGTGCTCCAGCGCGGCGACGTGGCCGCGGTGATCCTCGAGCCCGCGGGTGGTGGCTCCAGCACGATCCCGACCATTCCCGGCTATCTTCAGGAGCTGCGGAGTCTGACCGAGCGCCTGGGCGTCGTGCTGATCTTCGACGAGGTGATCTCGGGCTTCCGCTACTCGCCGGGCGGCGCGCAGGCCTACTTCGGCGTCACGCCGGACATGACCACGCTCGCCAAGATCGTCGCGGGCGGCCTCCCCGGCGGCGCGGTCGTGGGGAAGAAGCCGCTCATGAGCATGATGGCCCGCCGCGGCGACCCGGTGTGGGACCGCAGCCAGCGCGTGGCCCAGAACGGCACGTTCAACTCGAATCCGGTCTGCGCTGCCGCCGCCATCGCCACCCTCGAGCTGGTGTCCGACGCGAGCCTCCACGCCCGCGCCAACAAGGTGGGCGAGGAGCTACGCGTCCAGCTCTCCGACCTCATGAAGCGGCAGGGCGTGCCGGGCACGACGTTCGGTGACGTGTCGATCTTCCACGTGTCGTTCGAGGGCAAGCCCGGCCTCGCCGGCTTCGACCGCCCGCGCCGCGGCGATCTGTATCAGCTCCTGCGCTGCGCGCTCCTGAATCACGGCTTGGACTGCGCAGGCTATCACGGCTGGATCTCCGCCGTGCACTCGGACGAGGACATCGACCGCACCGTGCAGGGCTACGAGGCCGCCTTCAAGGACATGGCGGCCGACGGCGCCTTCAAAGGCATGTAGCCCTCTCCCCTCGGGGGGGAGAGGGTCGGGTGAGAGTGCGGGAATGGACGAAGCGAAGCGCCGGGCCAAACTCACCGAGCTCCGCGAGCTGGCCGAAGGCTCGCCGGAGTTCGAGGGCGGGGTCACGTTCGAGGAGGAGATGGAGGCCCTGATCGTCGGGGACTGGGCCATCTTCGCCGTGGACGAGATCGGCGACATCGCCCTGTCCTTCCATCTGGACGCGCATCCGGTGGCCGTGGCCAAGCTGACGCGCTTTCTCGTGCAGCATGACGTGCCCTTCGTGCTGCACGAGGCCTTCACCGTCGACGAGAACGATCAGATCGTGTTCGAGTCGGATACCGGCGCCGACCTCCCCGGTCCCGGCCCCAGCTAGCTCCGCCCCCGCAGCTCTTCCGCTTCCTTCCCGAACTGCGCCGGGGGCGCTGCCGTCCGCCGCGCGGCCAGCCCCGGATAGTGCTCGGCGAACGCCGCTATGATCTCGGCTACCGGCACGTCGGCTCGCGCGCCGCGATCGCGCAGATACTCCATGTGGCGCCGACCGGCGGCGTCGAAGGGCTGGAACAGCGAATCCTCGCGGCCGTCGAACTCCAGCGCCTTCACTCCGAACTTCTCGCAGAGCTCGCGGTTGAACGCGGGCGTCGCCTTCACCCAGCGGCCGTCCAGGTAGAGGTCGGTGTAGCCGTGGTAGACGAAGGTGTCGGTGCCCATCAGCGCCCGCAGCTTCGGCGTGCAGATATGGTTACGCACGTCGGCGAAGCCGATGCGCGCGGGGATGCCGGCGGCGCGGGCGGCCGCCGTGAGCAGCGAGGCCTTGCCCACGCAGAAGCCCGCGCGGTGCTCCAGGACCGCGCTGGCCCGGAACGTGGCCGGATCCGAAAAGTCGCAGTAGGGGGTGTAGACGATGTCGTCCCGGACCGCGTAGTAGAGCCGCACCGCACGGCTCAGGGAATCGGCGGCCGGGCCTGCCGCCTCGCGAGCGAAGGCGGCGATGTTGGCCGCGGCACTGTCCACGAAGTCCGCGGGGGCGAGAAACGGGGCGAGCGCGGGGTCGGTCAGCATGGATCGATTATGCCAGGACTCTCAACCTTCCTGGACACTTCGGTGTGCCTTTGGTACGCTCACAGTTCCGTGGTGGGCTGGTAGCTCAGTTGGTAGAGCACAGGACTGAAAATCCTGGTGTCGGCGGTTCAATCCCGTCCCAGCCCACCATTTTCCTCCCCACTTCGCTCCTCAACGCCGCGGGCGCTGACGCCTGCTAGACTCCGGCGGATGGCCTCGGCAATCGGGCGGCGCGCCTTCCTCGGGGTGGCCGCGAGCGGGCTCGCAGCGCCGCGCGCCGCTCGGTCGCAGCGAGCCCTCACGATCCCGCGGATCGGCGCGCTGTTCCCGGCAGCTCCCGCGGCCGCCGCGCCGAATGTGGAGGCCTTCAAGCAGGGTCTGCGGGATCTCGGGCACGCGGAGGGCCGGACCTACTCGTTCGAGCTACGGGGTGCCGCCGACTCTTCCGACGGGCTGTCCCGGCTCGCCCAGGAGCTGGTGGCCCTCAAGGTCGACGTGATCGTCGCCAGCACGGATCTGGCGGTCATCGCGGCCAGGCAGCACACGTCGACCATTCCCATCGTGATGACCGGCGCTACCGATCCCGTGGGTACGGGGTTCGTGGCCAGCCTCCGGCAGCCCGGCGGCAACGTGACCGGCCTCAGCCGCAGCTCGCCGGAGCTGAGCGGCAAGCGCCTGGAGCTCCTGCGCGAGCTGATGCCGCGCCTCGGGCGCGTGGCCTTTGTCTGGAATCCCGCGGTGCACGCCGCGCGTGCGCTGCGCGTCACGCTGCTCTCCGTGGGGGTGGCCGCGCCGAGGACGTCGAGCGCGCGTTCGCGGCCGTGAAGGAGCAGCATGCGCAGGCCCTGATCGTCCAGGCGCCGAGCCCCATCCTGTACTCGAATCCAGCGCGCATCGTCGGCTTCGCGAGCGCGAACCGCCTGCCCGCGATATACGTGAACCGGGCCTTCGTCGACGCGGGCGGCCTCATGTCCTACGGCGCCAGCGTACTGGACCTGCACCGGCGCTCTGCCGCCTACGTCGACAAGATCCTCAAAGGCGCCCGGCCTGCCGACCTTCCTGTAGAGCGGCCTACCGAGTTCGAGCTGATCATCAACCGCAAGGCGGCGAAGGCCATCAAGCTGACGGTGCCGCCCTCGATTCTTCAGCGGGCCACCGAGGTCATCGAGTAGCGGGACCGTTTCCGGACCCCCGAGGCGCCGCAGCCGGGTCCATCGTTACTCGCCGTATGACGAGCTTTGGGGCTGACGAGCAGGGGCACGTCGCTGACGACAGGGGGCACCCCGCTGACAGAGGTGTTGGGCTGGAGACAGACAATCGGCGCCCGACCGGGCGGCGGGTCAGCATTATTCGGTAGCTACGAAGCCAAGGGGGTTTGGCAACGTTCCTGCTACCATCTGAAGGCGTAAATGGGAGGAAGTACGCAATTTTGTAGAGTTGTGGAGCCATGATGGCCAGAGCCAAGACGCTAACCAACGACGGGAGGCGCGTGAAGGTGAGTTACTTCCTCGACCAGCGCGGCATGACCCTGGCGGAGGTGCTCGTCGCCGTCGTGATCATCATGATCGCCCTCCTGGCGCTTCTGTCCGGCATCCCGGTCGCCAGCTACGGCATCCAGGAGGGGAATCAGCTCACGACCGCGACCTTTCTCGCCAATCAGCGGCTGGAGCAGGTGAAGGCGGCGTCATGGACGGACCAGCCCGCGGTGGATACGGTGGGCGTGTCGGCCTCGGCGACCGCCGCGCCGGTGGCGGGCGCCACCACGACCTTCCCCGACGAGAATCCGGTCGCCGCCCCCTACACCCAGTACACGCGCCAGGTCCGCATCACCGATTGCAGCGCCGGCGCGGGCTGCGGCGGCATCATCGATGCCGGCATGCGCCAGGTCACCGTCACCGTGAGCTATCAGCCGATGACCGGGGTGGGGGTGTCGGCCGCGGGCAGCACGAAGTCCGCCATCGTCACCATGTTCCTGGCCAAGCGATGAACACCATACGAGCGATGCGAGCGATGACATCGATCCGAAGCGAGCGGGGCTTCACCCTCACGGAGCTCCTCGTCGTCATCGCCGTGCTGGGGATCGTGCTCGCCGGCGTCTTCGTCATCCAGCAACAGGGTACTCGGAGCTACCTGATCGGCGCCTCGCGGGTCGAGGTGCAGCAGAACGCGCGCACGACCCTCGAGCTGATGATTCGCGAGCTCCGCTCGGCGCAGTCGGTCACCGCCCTAGGCGGCGCCAGCGATGTCTCCTTCGTGGACCAGACCGGCGCCACCATTCGCTATCAGCTGGTCGGCACCACGTTGAACCGCAGCGTGAACGGTACGGCCGCTGCCTTGGTGGGCGGCGTGCAGACCCTGACTCTCACCTACTACTCCGCCTTCGACGGCTCCACCAATACGGGGACGGTCACCGCGACCCCGGGGAACGTGAAGGTGATTCGAATCTCGATCATCACGGGATCGGAGCGCGGGGCCTCGACTGGCTCGGCCGGCGATCAGCACGCCAGGCTGGAGTCGACGGTCAGGCTCCGGAACTCCTGAGGGAGGTTAACCCCATGCGTGTCCACGGGTGGTTTCGACCGCTGACGGATGAGCGAGGCGCCGCGCTGCCCATGGCGCTCTTCGCGACGGCAATCCTGATCACGCTGGTGATCGCCTTCTCCATCTTGTCGTCGAGCGAGCCGACGATTGCTGGCAACCAGCAGTCGGTGGCCCAGGCCCGCGCCATCGCGGAGTCGGGCATCGAGCGCGCGACGTGGGCTTTGAACAATGCCACCAATACCAATGGCCTGGCTGACCCGATGCCGGCCACGGTGCCCGCGCCCTACGATGGGAGTGCGGCCGTCAACGTGGCGCTGACGTCCGGGACGCTCGGAAGCTTCCGGGTGACCGTGACCCCCGGCGCGGCCAGCAACGAGCGGAACGTCGAATCGGTGGGAACGATCCCGAACGATACGAGCCCACGGGCCAAACAGCGGATCCGGGTGACGGTGATCAAGTTCAAGTTCCTGGGGCCGCCCGCCGCGCTCTCCGTTCGCGGCGAGCTCCAGGTCGGAGGCAACACCTTCATCGATGCGCGGGAAACGGGCCTGGCGGCGCCTGACTCGCGCTGCGGCGCCGGTGGGAAGGTGGGAACCTTCACGACGGGCACCACCGAAGTGCAGGGCGGCTCAGCCGATGTGTACGGCCGGGACGGTAACAACACCCGCAACGAGTCCACCGATATCCTCCAGCTGCAGCCGACGGCGGTCTTCGACCAGTATCTCCTGACCGACGAAGACATGGCCGCGCTCAAGTCGTATGCGAAGTCGCAGGGCACTTACTACCAGGGAGCGGTGGAGTTCAGCGCCTCCAACCGGATGCCGAACGGGGTCATCTTCGTAGATACGGTGAGCGGCGCGCCCATGTCGGCGACCAGCGATCCCAACGACCAGGCAAACGTCACGATCCACGGTAACGCGCCGTCGTCGGACGACGGCATCTTCCACGGCTGGCTCATCATCAATGGCCGGCTTCAGATCGATGGTAACTTCCAGATGTGGGGCTACGGCTACGTGAATAACGACCTGACCTACACCGGTACCGGGACGGGGCAGATCGTGGGGGCGATGCTGAGCCGCAACATCCAGGACACGTCCTTCACCACGATCGACACCAACACCGGCGGTAACGCCAGCATCGTCTACGACTGCGGCAAGGCCATGTCCGGTGGCGGCGCGGTCCCGCAGACCTACACGGTGAAGGGCGGCACCTACAAAGAAGTCTCGGAGTGATGCGTCGGCGCTGGTTGCTCGCGGCCGCCGCGGCGACGCTGGTCGTCGCCGCGTGCGGCCGTCCTTCTCCGCCGGCTCCCAAGGCCGAGGAGGATCCCGAGACGCTGGCGGCGGCCGCGCTCGAGCACGGCGACTACGCCAAGGCGGCCGCGCTGTACCGGCTGGCCGTCGAGCGGCGGCCGCAGAGCGTCTCCGCCCACTACGGCCTCGGCGTCGCCTCCTCGAACCTGTCCCAGAGGGACGAGACCATCCGCGAGTTCCAGTGGGTCGTCGCCAACGGGAAACCCGACTCGGTCGAGGTCGCGGCCGCGCGAAGCTGGCTCATCACGGCCGGCGTCATCCGGAAGCCCGCCGTCTTCACCGCGCAGACGGAGAGCGACCGCTGGAACGGCACCATCGAAGGCCAGGCCTATCTGGGCACCTCGGATCAGCGTCAGGGGCAGGTCCGCATGCAGCTGCACCTCGTGGGGCAGCCGGACAGCGCGACGAAGGAAGAGCGGCGGGTCGTCCGGACCGACAACGAGGGCCACTACCGGTTCGTGAACGTGGCCCCGGGTCCCTACATGCTCACCGACCGCATCGCCGGCAAGCCGCGCTGGCGCCTCAAGATCGAGGTGAGCCCGGGCGCCACGCTGCGGCTCGATCTCAACCCCGCCAACAGCACCGACGCCCGCGACGATTTTCCGAATCGCCCCAGCTAGCCCCGCGGCTCAGCGCGGCGTGAGCTTCTCGCGCGCCTGATCCCGGTCCGGCAGGGCGTCCCCTCTCTCACCGCCAGCTCTGCTTGACTTCCGGCTGGATTCGACAGAAAACGTGGCTCTAACCGTCATGCAAATTCTGTTTGTACATCCGAATTTCCCAGCGCAGTTTGGGCCGATCTTGTCGAGATTGTCCGGTCGTCAGGATGTCGAGTGTGTCTTCGTGACGAAGGCGGCGACCGGCGCACGTGCCGGCGTACGCTGCATTCGCTTTGACGTCAAGGGCGGCGCAACGCGGGCCACTCACTACTGCTCTCGTACGTTCGAGAACGCGGTCTGGCACGCCTGGGGAGTCTACGAGGCATGCAAGGCCACCCCAGACCTGAAGCCCGATCTCATCGTCGGCCATAGTGGCTTCGGTACGACCGTCTTCCTTCGTGAGCTATACGGGTGTCCGATCATCAGTTTCTTCGAGTACTACTACCATGCTCATGGAAGCGACCTGGACTATCGCCACGACTTTCCTCCCCTCGAGATGAATGTCCTGCGAGCGCGCACGCGTAACGCGATGATCCTGCTGGATCTGGAGGCTTGTGCCGCTGGATATACGCCGACGCGCTGGCAATGGAGTCTCTTGCCGGAGGAGTGGCGGCCCAAGGTCGAGATCATCCACGACGGTGTCGACACGAGCTCGTGGCGTCGGCGCCACGTGCCGCGCCGTGTTGGTAGAGAGGAAATCGACGAGGGCACTCGCATCGTGACGTATGTCTCGCGGGGCCTGGAATCCATGCGCGGATTTGACATCTTCGTCCGCGTCGCAAACCGCATCGCCGCAGAGACGTCGAATGTGTTGTTCGTGGTCGTTGGGTCTGATCGGACTCACTACGGCGATGACGCCGCGCGCATCAAGACCAAGACATTTCGTCAACACGTGCTGCTCGCCGAAAAGCCTGACCTCCGCCGGTTCCGGTTCCTTGGAACCGTCCCCCCTGCGCAACTGGCAGATCTGTTCTCGATAGCCGATTTGCATGTCTATCTGACCGTGCCGTTTGTCCTTTCCTGGTCCCTGTTGAACGCGCTGGCATGCGAGTGCATCGTCCTCGCTTCCGACACGGCGCCGGTGCGCGAGGTGATTCGACACGAGACGAACGGACTGCTCGCCGACTTTTTCGACGTCGAGGGGCTGGCCGCGCAGGCGGTCAAGGCGCTTCGCGATCCCGGCGAATACCGGGCACTCGGTAGAGCGGGGCGTGAAGAGATCGAGGCGCGTTACAGCCTGGAACAAACGTTCCCGCAGGTCTGGGATCTCTTCATGCGCACAATGAGTAAGCGCACGATGAGTAAGTCGTAGTCCCGCCACACCTGCCGGCGGCCACGCTCCCGCCGCCGTCGTATAACCTCCCTCCAATCTTGACTTTCTGGTCTTGACACCCCAGGGGACCCGGGTTATATATGCCCTCCATCTGTTTTCCAAGAGAGAGGGCGTCCGATGAGTCCACTCACGGCGATTGCGAAGGCTCTTATCCGCAGGAACCATCAGCGCGCCGAGTCACACCGAGCCAGAGTCCGCCGCGCCCTCGCGAGTCGACGCAGCGTTCTCGACATCGAGGCTCTCGAACCGCGGCTGCTGCTCGACGCGATCCAGCCCCCCGTCCAAACCGCCATCCTCGCCGGCCTCGATGCCGTCGTGGACTGGGCGAACACGCTGGACAACTTCGGCGCGTTCGCGCAGACGCTGCCGGTGAATACCGTTCAGGACAATACTCCGCCAGCAGAACCAGATCCCACGCTGGGCAGCGCGCTCGACATGGGTGGATTGCTCGACGCCAAGCTCGTCCAGCCCGTCAAGAGCTACTTCACCGGGGATGCGACACCGACGAACGGCGAGCTGGCTCAGGCGCTCGACGCCCTGCCCGAGGTCGACAACGTCGTCTCGACCTCGACCGCCGAGGAAATGGCCTTCACCCTCCATTTACAGGCCGGACGCACGCTGCAGGATCTGCTCATCAATCTCGGCCCGAATGCCGCCTCACTCGGCCTGAGCCTGGAGACCCTCGACAGCAAGGTGGATCTCCAGACCAAGCTCGATCTCACGTTCACGTTTGGAGTGGAGCTCGGCTCCGGGAACTTCTTCATCCGGAACGTGGCCCTGACCGCCAGCGCGAAGGTCGACGAGAGCAATCTCGACTTCGACGGCCGGGTCGGCTTCCTGGATATCGATGTTCAGGATGGCACCTTCGGCCTCAACGGCCAGGTGAGCGTCTCGCTTGGCAATCCGGACGCCGACCCCCAGGGACGCCTGACCATCCAGGAGCTGAGTACGCCGCTCCAGGATCTGGCCTCGCTCACCGCAAGCGGCACCTTGACGGGTAGCCTGCCGGTCCTGGCGACGCTCGGCAGCTTCACCACGGACTCCGATCCCGGTCCCGGCACGAACTTGCCCGCGTACGCGCTGGCCGATAGCAACATCTTCGACGGGGTCGGCCCGAGCCTCACGGCGCCGGCTGATCCCAGGCTCGACGAGCTCGCGAACCTCAACCGCGTGTCGGCGGATGCCATCTTCAACGGGCTCAAGGATTTCGGCGCCTGGCTCGGGCTCCTTCAGGGTTCGGCGGGACTCCGCGTCGCGGTGCCGTTCGCCGACGCGACGATGTTCGACGAGAGGCTGATTGGAGCCCTCGGGCTCCACGGGGTTTACGACGCGAAGCTCGTGTCCCAGCTGACCGACGCGGCCGCGAACCCGGCGTTCGCGAGCGCCCAGAGCCTGGCCAGCCTTCTCAGCACCAAGCTGGGCCTCACCGCCAGTCAGGTGGATGCCGACTACGACGCCGCCACCAATCGGCTCAGCTATCACGTGCAATTCAGCCAGACGTATTCCGCCGACACGAAGACGCTCGCCTTCCCCACACAGATCGGTCCCCTGGGCGATCTCACCAGCAGCGGGAATGTCACGGTGACCCCCAAGCTGCTACTGGCCTTCGACTTCGGCTTCGATCTCTCGCCGGGCAATCTGAGCGCGGCCGAGCGGTTCTTCGTCGACAACGCGTCGGTGAAGGTCGAGACGGCGTTGTCCGCGCCGAGCTTTTCCGCCACTGGACGGGATGGATTCATCGGGATTCATGCGACCGCGAGCACGCTCGCTTCGGTGGCCGCCAATCCGGTGGCCCTCACGGTGACGCTCACCGGTCCCCTGTCGGGAACGCGTGTGAACCTCGCCGACCTGTTCGCGAATCTAGGCACCCTGAATCAAGTCACCGACACCGCCGTCGGCGGAGCGGTGAGCTTCACCCTCAAGAACGTGGATACGCTGGGGTTCCTGCCCACGGTTCCAGGCGCGGAGATCGCAGTCAGCGTACCCGATGTGGGGAACCTGGCGACGGCCACCGTGACCCCGAACGCGGCCGCGGCGCCGATCAAAGACTACGAACACGTGGACTTCAGCAATGTGGTCGTCGCCCTTCAGACACTCCGGACGTACATCGCCAATACCGTGGCCACGTTGCCCGCTTTGACTCAGGACCTCTTGCTCATCGACCGAAAGTTTGCCGATCTCGTCAACTGGGTGGCGGCCTTCGACGCGGATGTGGCCGCCATCGCCGCGGGGTCGGCCAAGACCGTCCAGACCCTCGATCAGGCGATCGAAAGCGCGCTTGGGCTCGGGAGCACAGCCGATGTCTCGGTGACCCGGGACGGCTCGGTCATCAAGGTGCACCTGCACCGCACGCTGACGCCAGCCGGCGCTCAGCTTCCGTTCAACCTCGATCTCGCCGCGCTGCAGGCGGCGGGGGTGACGCTGCCGCCAGGACTCCAGGGATTCTCGAATCTCGTGGGCAGCGGGGCGGGCGCGCTGTTGACGGCCACCCTGGCGAGCGTGCTCGATGTCGACTTCGGTATCGATCTGAGCATTCCCGCAACCCCGAAGGGGGTGGTCTACGACACCACCGGCGTCAAGCTCACGGCGCGGATCGTCGGCGGCCCCGTCGACTTCTCGCTGCCCGTCGGCGCGTTGGGCTTCTCCGTCAAGGGCGCCACCGCCACTCTCGACAAGGACGGCGCGGGCGGCACGACCGATCCGGCCGAGATCACGGGCGGCATCGTCGACGAATCCGGCGCCGGGGCCGATGGGCGCTACGACCTCAGCCAGCTGACCGCGGCCCTCGCCGCGGCATCGGTGACGGGCCAGGTCGACGCGACGCTGCCCCTGTTCTTCCCCGACCCCGCCACGCCATTCGGCGGGGCGTCGCCCAACAACGAGCTCAGGCTCACCGTCAACGACCTGGGGAATCTTGCCGGGTCGACCACCATCACCTCGCCGAACATCGCCGGCGCGCAGCAAACGGTGGTGGTGAACGACAATCTCGGCGTGGTCCAGGCGGGCCTGGACAAGTTCCTCGAGACCCTCCAGGACGCCATCGACAAGGCGCTCTCCGGTCGCCTCCCCCTCGTCGGCGACAGCCTCAAGAAGGCGACCCAGTTCATCGACGACGTTCGTGACGATCTCGCGTCGGCGCTGGCGGGGAAGAACACCACCGCCGCCGTCCGCCAGGCGATCTTCGATGCCCTCGACCCCGCCAAGTCGGGCCTTCTTCTCCACCTGGGGGACCAGGACGACGCCGGGGCTGATGTCACCGTGAACGACGTCAAGGTCATCACGGACACGGCCGGCGAGACCGTGTTCCAGATCCGGCTCCTCCGTACGCAGTCCCTGATCAACGCGCCGATCGACTTCGATATCGGAATTCCCGCGCTCCGGCTCTCGGTGGCTCCGGGATCCACCTTCAACGTTGAAGTGGGCTTCGACTACGTCTTGACGTTCGGGGTGAGCCGGGCGGATGGGTTCTTCGTCGACCCCACCCCGGCCAATGAAGCGTCCCTGGCCTTCAAGGCGACCTTGCCCAATTTCCATGCCACCGGAGAGCTCGCGTTTCTCCAGCTCGATGTGAAGGACGACCAGGGCGATCCCACCCACGCGGCCGTCCCCACCACGTTCCTCGGCGGGTTCGTGATCGACGTGCGTGACCCCGCCGCGGGGCGACTCAGACTGGATGAGCTCCTCTCCGGGGCGGCGAACGTCGGCAACCTGATCCATGCCGACCTCACCGCAACGGCGGACATCAATCTGGACCTCGAGGCCACCATCGGGGGCGACAAGGACTTCCCCTGGGTGGCCGCGGACTTTGCCCTCGACTGGGCCTTCACTCCCCAGTCGGGTCTCGCCGGCGGCGTTCCCAGCATCGCGTTCAACAACGTGCGACTGTACGTCGGCGACTTCTTCGATAAGCTCATCGGTCCGGTCGTGAAGGGGGTCCACGACGCCCTCGACGACGTCAAGCCGATCATCGATTTCCTCGCCGATCCGATCCCGGTCATTTCGGACCTCGCCGTGCTCGCCGGCCACGACGAGGTCTCGCTCGTCGACCTGGCCGCCGAGGCGTTGCCCTTCCTGAAGCCCATCGTGCCGACCATCTTCGATATCACCAATCAGCTGCTCGATCTCAAAATCGACGGCAGCGGGGTGTCGATTCCGATCGGGGACTTCGACCTCGGCGGCGCGGATGCGCGAAATCTGCCGGACCTCGGGGGTATCTCCCCCAATGCGTTGGGCGCGGCCTTCGATCTCTATGCCAAGACCAAGGAAGTCATCCAGGGCCTGGCGGACGAGGCGGGGTTTGGCGAGCAGGCCGAGGCGCTCCTCGCCAAGCTCGACGACATGCGGACGCAGGGCCTGAAGTTCCCGCTCTACGAGGACCCGACCATCGCGGTGCGTCTCCTCTTCGGCCAGACGGTGGACCTGGTGACCCTGAACCTGCCGCCGGCCAAGCTCACCGCCGACATACCCAGCAGCGCCGATCCGTTGACCTTCCCGTCCCTTGGCCCACTGAACATCGGCGTCAAGGGCCGGATCGAGGCGACGGCGGATCTCTTCTTCGGCTTCGACACTGGAGGCATCCAGGCCTTCACGACGTCGCACAAAGCCGAGGATCTGATCCTCGGCGGCTTCTACATGAAGGACTTGAACTCCCAGGGCGTCGACATCCCGGAGTTCACCCTCAAGGGGCGGTTCGGGGCATTCGCAGAGTTCACCGCCGCGGTGGTGACGGCGGGCGTGTTCGGTGGAATCAGCGCGACCCTCGACCTGAACCTGCACGACCCGAACCACGATGGAATCGTGCGCCTCACCGAGGTGCTCGACGAGTTCGAGAAGGATCCGCTGTGCATCTTCGACACGTCGGGCGACGTGCGCGCCTCCCTGGAAGCATTCGTCAAGGTCGGCTTCAGCACGCCGCTGGGCGACGTGACGATTTTCGAGGACCGCCTGGTCTTCGCCGAGAAGATCCTCTTCGATCTCAACGACGACTGCCATTTCGATACGCCGCCGGTGATCGCGAAGCTGGAGGGTGATACCCTCAACCTGCTCGTCGGCTCGCGGAAGGGCGAGCGTGCCGGTGTCGATAACACCGAGGACAATGAGGTCTACTTCCTCAACCTCGACGGCAAGGGAACAGACGACACGGCCGATGACGAGATCGTGGTCAGCGCCTTTGGCGCGCAACAGCGGTTCAAGGCGTCGGACGTCAAGCACATCTTCGCCAATGCCGGGGCTGGCAACGATCAGATCATCATCGACGACCGCATCCTCTCGCCGGCCGAGTTGCATGGCGGTACTGGCAATGACGTGCTGGACGGCGGAGGCGGCAACGACAATCTCTTCGGCGACGACAACGAGGACGTGCTGCTGGGCGGGCCCGGGAAGGACACGCTGGACGGCGGAAACGGCAGGGACTACCTCCAGGGCGATGACGGCGACGATCTCCTGAGAGGTGACAGCATTCCAGTGGGCTCTCCGACCAGCCACGACGCCGATACCATAACGGGAGGCCGCGGAGCGGATAACCTCCAGGGCTTCGGCGGCAATGACCGGCTCATCGGCGGGGAGGACAACGACCAGCTGTTCGGCGGCATCGACAATGACTTCCTCAGCGGCGAGGCCGGCGACGACTTCATGGAAGGCGGCACCGGCAACGACACCATGACCGGGGGTGCCGGGAAGGATCAGATGGTGGGCGGCGGCCAGGTCACGACCGCCGCGGACGGCAACGACATCCTTTTCGGCGATGCCGGAGACGATGTCTTGCTCGGCGACAACGGCAGGTTCGGCAGCCAGGGCCAGTTCAGCGTGCTCGGCGGAGCCGGCAACGACACGTTGATCGGCGGGGACGGCGCGGATGTCATCCACGGCCAGGGTGGCAATGACGTCGCGGCGGGTGACAATGCCTCGCTCGACGGCAACGGGCAGATGGTGCTGGGTGCCGGTGGTACGCCGGGCAACGACGTGCTGTTCGGCGAAGCCGGCGACGATCGTCTCCTGGCCCAGGCCGGGGCAGACACCGTCGAGGGCGGGGCGGGGAGCGATTTCATCTCGGGCGGGCTGGACAACGACAAGCTCATCGGCGGCAGCTCCACCGCGGTGGCCTCGGATCCGGACGGGGGCGACACGGTCTTCGGGGACGAGGGCAACGACGTCATCCTGGGCGATCACGGCATCATCGGCTCGATCACGCTGATCGGGGGGGCGGGGAATGACTCCCTGGTCGGCGGCTCCGGCGATGACCTGATCTACGGCCAGGCGGGGAACGACACCCTCGAGGGCGGACTCGGGCTTGACACGATGGTCGGCGGCCAGGGCGCGGACGTGCTGAGTGGCCAGGACGACGCTGACTCGCTCGAAGGCGGCTCCGGCGCGGACTTCGTCTTCGGAGGAAGTGGCGGCGACAACATCATCGGCGGACTCGGCACGCTCAGCACCACCACGCTTGCCGCGGACGACGGCAGCGACGCCGCCGATTTCATCATCGGCGACGCCGGGAACGACGTCATCCTCGGCGACAACGGCAGCATCGCCGCCGATCACAGCCTGATCCTGACGCTGGCGACAGGTGGGGCGGGGTCGGACACCGTGCTCGGTGGGCTCGGCAACGACACGATCTTCGGCGGCGGCTTCGGCGATGTTCTGTTCGCCGACGTGGCGGGCGGGGGCGCCAACGACGTGGTGGTCGGAGACCAGGGGTCGATGACCGCCACCAAGATCGAGGCGCTGCACTCGGTGGAAGTGAATTCGAGCGGGGACGATTTCATCTCCGGCGACGGCGGCAACGACACCCTGCTCGGCGGTGACGGCGCGGACACCATCGACGGCGCGGCCGGCCTCGACGTCATCCTCGGCGACAACGGCACCCTGACCTTCGCCGGCGGCGTCGTGCAGCAGATCGCCACGACCGCCGGGACGGGCGGCAAGGACAGCATCACCGGCGGGAGCGGAGCGGACATCGCGCTGGGAGGAGATGAGGCCGACACCATTGACGGCGCCGCCGCGCCTGATATTCTCCTCGGCGACAACGGGCAGATCGACTATCTCGGTGGAATCGTCGCGTTCATCCAGACCACCGACACCTCCAATGCCACCGGTGGCGATGACGACATCTTCGGGGGGTCGGAGGACGACGTCGTGCTCGGCGGGGTCGGTAGCGACGACCTCACCGGCGACCAGGGCTCGGACATCATCCTCGGTGACAACGGCTTCCTCGACTCCAACAAGACCCTCAACAATGACCTCTTCCTCGACGAGATCGCGACGAAGGACTTCACGATCGGCTCCTCCGACAACATCTCGGGCGGAGGCGGCAACGATATCGCCTTCGGGGGGACCGCGGGCGACCTCATGTACGGTGACGACTCGCTCCTCGGCGTCCCGGACGCCTCGCCCGGAGACGACACCCTCGTGGGCGACCAGGGGCACGTCCTCTTCACTCACGTGGGCACGCAGAACCTCCGCGCCCGTATCGAGACCACGGATGCGGCGGAGGCCGACGGCGGCATCGACACGATCAAGGGCAACGAGGGCAAAGACATCATCCTGGGCGGCGTGCAGGGTGACCCGCTGTTCGGCAATGCCGGCGACGACATCGTGCTGGGGGACGACGGGTCGCTGCGCTTCGATGTGGACGCCGACCTTACCCGTCTCGATCTGATCCGGTCACAGGTGAATGCGGGCCTGGGCGGGGCCGACACGATCTCCGGCAACGCGGGCGCCGACGTGGCCATCGGGGGGACGTCGGGCGACACCATCTACGGCGACGATGCCGCCGCGAGCGCGGGAGCGGCGGATCTGGGCGATATCCTGCTCGGCGACAACGGCGACATCACGCTGCTCATCCTGGCGTCGTACCCCGGCACCGGTCTCGACGCCATCACCATCCTGGGCGGCACGGTGCAGACGATCCGGACCACCGATGCGGTGGCCGCCACGGGCGGGGTGGAGACCATCTCCGGCAACGCGGGCGGCGACATCATCGCGGGCGGGGTCCAGGCCGATACCCTCTACGGCGACCGCGCCACCCCCATCAACGCGCTCGATGGCGACGACATCATGCTCGGCGACAACGGCCGGCTCGAGTGGCTGTACGGAGGGGACGCGGCGTTCGGGACGATCGAGGCCGGCTTTGTCTTCGACAACACCCTGACGACGCTCGACCTGATCACCACCGAGCTGCCGGCGGCGCATCCGGGTGGCCGGGACCTGATGTACGGGGACCTCGGCAAGGACGTGATGCTCGGCGGCGAGGATGCCGACACCCTGTACGGCGACGACGGGGACAAGGAAGCGGTCACCGTGAGCGGGGACAGCGACCTGATGTTCGGCGATCACGGCCGCCTGTATCCGCAATTCAGCGCCCTTCGGCTCGCCGGGCAGGACTGGCACGCGGCCTTCCACTCGCGCAACTTCTTCTCGGTCGACACCGGCAATCTGGACGACGGCGAAGGCGATCGGTTGTGGGGCGAGGAAGGCGCCGATATCCAGATCGGCGGGCAGGGCGACGATCGGATGTTCGGGGGAAGCGGCGACGACGACATGATCGGCGGGCACAATGTGGCGGGAGGGGTGGACGAGCTGACCGACCCCGCCATCACGGCGACCCTGAATCCACCGGTCAACGACCTGATGGATGGCGGCGGCGGCGATGACGCCATGGCCGGCGACAACGCGATCATCTGGCGGCGCGGCGATGACCTCAGCTCCCGCTTCCGGGCCCTCACCGCCGCGGCGATCTACACCACGACCATTGACACCATCACCCCCAACGTCGGGGCAACCGCCCAGAGCGATCCCAATGACGTCGCGGGTCGTGACATCACGCTGCTCGAACACTCGATCGCCGTGCAGACGACTCCGCTCGGCCGGTTCGGCGATGACGTCATGGCCGGCGGTCCGGGTCGCGACACGATGTTCGGCGAGCTTGGCAACGATCTCATGCAGGGCGACGGGCTCTTCGGGGCCGATGACGGTAATCCAGCCACGGTGACCCGGGCCGTCCTGTTTGCCGACAGCGGGAGCAATCCCGATACGGACGAGACGTTGTACTTCAACGTGCAGGAAGCGGCCACCGACGCCGACGACTACCTGGAAGGTAACGGCGGCAACGATCTCATGTACGGGAACCTGGGACAGGACGACCTGATCGGGGGGAGCTCGGCGCTGTTTGGGCTGACGACAGCCGCGATGCGTCCGGACGGGTCGGATACGATCTTCGGCGGGGCTGGCTTCGATATTGGCCGGAATGATTCCGGTGACACGAGCGCCACCGGGCACGCGTGCGATGCCGACTACATCATGGGCGATAACGCCAATGTGTTCCGGCTGGTTCAAGGCGGGGCGAGCGGGACCAACCCGGCGGATGCCCAGGATACGTTCCGGGTGTTCGCGTATGACAACTATTCGGTCGGATTGCGGATCATCCCGCGGGCCATGCAGCAGCTCGACTACACGCTTGGCGGAGCGGACTATGCCGGAGGGAGCTACGTCAATGGCGTGGCCAACGCCGACAATGGCGCCGCCGACGTGATCCACGGCGAGTCCGGCGACGACGTCATCTTCGGGATGACCGGGAGCGACGTGCTGTTTGGCGAGGGGCAGGACGACGACATCGTGGGCGGGTACGGCAACGACTGGATCTCCGGCGGTACCGGACAGGATGGAGTGGTGGGTGACGACGGGCTCATCTACACCAGCCGCAATGGCACCGCCGAGCCGCTGAACGGAATCGCAGCCACGACTCAGCAAACGATCAGCACGCCGGGTCAGATCCAGTACGCGATCGTCAACCCGACGGGTGAGCTCAAGAAGACCATCGAGCTGGTGCCGTTCAGCTACGACCATGGCTGGGCAGCGATGGACGACGAGTTCGCCGACAACGCGAACAACACGCCCTTCGCCGACGACATCATTTTCGGCGGGCTGGGAAGTGACTTCCTGCACGGCGGGTCCGGCGATGACGCGATGTCGGGCGCCGAGGCGCTCGATCACGCCTACGTGCCGGCCTATGACGCCAACGGTCATCCCATCGGCATCAGCGACCTGGGCTACGGGGCGGCGAGCTCCGCGCTGCCGAGCAATCCGGGTAACGTCCTCGCCTTCAACCCGCTGGACCTCGACGGGCGGCATCTGAACAACCGGTTCCGGGCCGGCGAGTTCGCGCTCTACGACGAGTACGATCCGCTGAGAAAGGTCTTGCTGGACGGTCAAGGCAATCTCTGGAAGTCGAGCGCGCAGGGGACGGCGTATGAGTTTCTGCTGAACTTCAACCAGAGTGAAGGCGAGGCGCGTCCGGGCGGGACGCTGCCGAAGGTCACCGGTCAGCCGACCGGGACGTACGGCCCGGTGCACGACGACGGCAACGATGCCATCTTTGGCGATCTCGGCAACGACTGGCTCGTCGGTGGCACGGGGCGAGACGACATGTACGGCGGGTGGGGCAACGACTTGGTCAACGCCGATGATGACCAGACGACGGACAACGCCCTGAATGATCAGCCGGACACGCATCCGACCTACGAGGATCGGGCCTACGGCGGCGCGGGCCGCGATGTGCTGATTGCCAACACCGGCGGGGACCGGCTCATCGATTGGGTCGGGGAGTACAACACCTTCCTGGTGCCGTTTGCGCCATTCGGTGAAGCTTCGGTGAGCCGCACCCTGCAGCCTCAGCTGCAGGAGTTCCTATATGCGCTCTCGAAGGCGGATGGAGCGGACCAGACTCAATTCAGGGACACCGGCATGGGCCAGCTGCGCAACGGCGAGCCGGCGGGCGAGCTGGGGCTGGTCATCCAGAAGGACTTTGCGTGGCAGGATCAAACCGGCGCGCCGGCCGATCCGCAGGCGGGCAACATTCCCGGCGGCCAACGGGATGTTCTCAGGTCCGCGAACTTCAATGACGGCCAGGCCCAAGGCTTCTTTGCCGATAGCGGGACCTGGACGGTGACGGGCGGCCGTTATCAGGTCGCTCCCACGGTATCGGGCGGCGATGCGGTGAGCGTGTTCTACGTCGACCGTTACGTCCCGACGTACTTCGAGCTCCAGGCGACGATCAACGCCGTGAAGCCGACCGCCGGCACGAATGCCAACGCGTATCTGATATTCGACTACCAGAGTCCGACGAACTTCAAGTTCGCTGGCATCAACGTCTCGACCAACAAGCTTGAGATCGGCCACCGGAATGCCCAGGGCTGGATCGTGGACGCTCAGACGGTCTTCCCCGGCTCGGTCAAGGCAGGCACCGACTACAACCTGTTCTTGTCGTTGAACGGCACCGCCGTCACCGTGATCGTCAACAACCAGGTCACGCTCACGCACACGTTTGCGCCGCGGGTGGATGCCTACGGGGTCAGCCACGGGCTCAACGACGGCATGGTGGGCCTCGGAGCGAAGAATGCCAAGGCGCTGATCGACAACGTCACCGTGCAGCGCGTCGCGCCGGTGACGACTTTCAGCCAGACTGTCGATTTCAGCGCTGGCACGACCAGCCTGTTCCAGGCGCCGCTCAGCGGGACCTGGAGCCTTGCCAACGGACGTTACGCGGGCCTTGCCGGCGCAACGACGCCCGCGATCGATCTCACCGCGATCAACGTCACGTCCTACTCACTGATCGATCTATCCGCGATCCTCAAGACCGCCGGCGCGGGCGGATTCGTCTTCGACCAGTATTCGGCGACCGACTTCAAGTTCGTCACGATATCCGCCGGACAGATCACCCTCGGGCACCGGACCGCCACTGGATGGGTCACCGACGCCACGTACAGCAACGCGACGCTCCTTCCCGGCACCACCGATTACACGCTCGGCCTGAGTCTCAAGGGCACCACGGTCAGCGTCACCCTGAACAATCAGGTGGTGCTGAGCCGGTCGTACAACGCCCTGGTGACTGACGGCAACTTCGGGTTGCTCAGTCGCACCGGGACGACGACATTCGACAGCGTGACGGTGAAGAGCGACGCTCCAAACTTGCTCGATCGGGCATTCGCGCTGACCGCGGAGTCCGCTCCGTCCGGGCTCGTCGATCAAAGCAGCTCGCTGACGGAGAGCCAGGTCGCGGCGATGGCCCAGGCGGCGATTCGCGACTGGTCCACGGCGTTGGGCACGGGCGACGCATGGGGCGTCTTGGACAAGGTCAAGTTCGTGCTGGTCAACGATCTCCCAGGCAATGCGGTCGCGTGGACCATCGGCGACGGCACGATCCTGGTCGACATGAACGCCGCGGGTCATGGCTGGTTCGTCGATCCGACGCCGTACGGGAACACCGAGTACCTCGGTGGTAGTGGCACGTTGGTCGCCCGTCAGGACAGTGACGCGTCCGGGCGGATGGATCTGCTGACGGCGATGAGGCACGAGCTCGGGCACGTGCTCGGGTTCGAGCACGGCGAGAGGGGCGCGGAGAGCGTGATGACCGCGACGCTCGCCGCCGGCGCGCGCCATCTGGACGGGGGCGAGCGGACCGAGCATCAGGCAGAGACTCCGATCGCGGTGGCCGGCCTGGCGAAGGGACGGTCGACCGACGCGAGGGAGTGGCACGTTGACACGCGGCCGGCGGTCGACTGGAACGCCGAGAGCAGCGGCTTCCTCAGCAGCCTGAGTCAGTACGGTGGGGATCCCGCGAAGTGCGGGCTGAGGCCCCTGTTCCCGACATTCGAGTATGCCGCGGTCGAGGGAAGGGACGGCGCTCGACCCCTACGGGCGATGAGCAGCCATGAGGAGGCCGCGGATCCGGCGCCGTTGCTTTCGGTGGGGTGGAAATGGCGGGTCGAGATCGCGGCGTCGAGGAACGAGGGTGAAGAGAGCGAGACCGAAGAGATAGTGTAGGGCCACCTGCCGGAGCGAGTGGGCGCCGTTTATCGCGGCGTGAGCTTCTCCCGCGCCTGATCCAGATCCGGCAGGTTCCCCGCGGAGGCGGCAAGCAGCGGTGACTTCGTCACCTTGAGGGCGGCGGCCGCCGCCTCGTTCTCGGTGATCTTGGCCATCACCGCCTCCCGCGCCCGGTTGAAGTACTCGCGGTTCGTGGCGAGGAACTCACGCGACTCGCGCAGCTTCGCCAGGTAGCCGTTGATCTCCGGCACGACGTAGCGGGCGACCATGTCCCAGCTGCGCATGGTGTTCTCGGGATTGGCCCAGTCGTGCACGAAGCCGACGACGGTGCCGAACCCGCCCGACATGTCGAGCACCGACTTGATGCGCGCCACGAGGTCGTCCGGCGTGCCGATGGTGGACACGGCGCCGGGCACGAACGCCGTCCGGTCCACCGCCTCGTCCGGGCTCTTGAAGGCCACCGCGCCGGGCCGCTGGAGGGTCGCGGTGATGTATTCGTTATGATGGCGGAAGAGACCGTCCTTCGCCTCCTCCCGCGCCTTCTCCCGCGTCTCCGCGATGTGCCAGCTCAGCAGCACGCGCCAATCCTTCCGGTCCACCGTCTGGCCGTGCTTGGCCGCCGCCGCCTCGGCGAAGCCCCACTGGGTGGGCAGCGAGTTCAAGCCTTCCTCGGACAAGGACCCGATCGAGATGATGCCGATGCCGTGCTTGCCGGCCAGCGTCATGCCCGACGGGCTGATCTGGGAGGCGACGGCGCAGGGCATCTCCTCCTGGAAGGGCAGGAGCTGCAGCGCCGCGTCGTTCAGCTCGAACCAGTCCGTCTTCATCGTGATGCGCTCGCCGCGGAACAGGCGGCGGATCACGCCGATCGCCTCGTCCTGGCGGTCGCGCTGCAGCATGGGGTCGATGCCGAGCGAGTGCGCGTCCGAGGGCAGCGCGCCCGGGCCGGAGCCGAAGATCGCGCGCCCGCCCGTCATGTAGTCGAGCTGCACCATCCGCTGGGCCACGTTGAAGGGATGATGATAGGGCAGGGAGATGACGCCCGTCGCGAGCTTGATGCGCTTCGTGCGCTCGCCCGCCGCGGCCAGGAACATCTCGGGCGAGGCGATCATCTCCCAGCCGCTGGAGTGATGCTCGCCGCACCAGAACTCCTCGTAGCCGAGCCGGTCCAGGTGCTCGACGAAGTCGAGGTCGCGGCGGAACTGCAGCATCGGATGCTCGCCGATCGGATGGTGGGGCGCGAGGAAGGCACCGAAGTTCAGACGGGACATGAGCGGATCTCCTGGTTGAGGCATGGGGGCACCGATACTGCCCCCAACGTTACCACTGCGCGCCGGGGCAAGAAAACCAGGAGTCGTCCGGCGATCGGACCGCCTGGTGGGCTCTACGACCGCGGGGAGCGGTTCTGCGACTGTCTCCGCCGCTGCACGGACGAGATCACGGAGGCCAGGTGGCTCGGGTCGACCGGCTTGACGACATGCGCGTCGAACCCGGCGGCCAGCGCCGCCTGGCGGTCGGCCGGCTGTCCATAGCCGGTCAGGGCGATGAGGCCGAGCTCGTCGCGCCCGGCGGCCCGAAGGCGTCGCGCCATCTCGTAGCCATCTACGCCGGGTAGGCCGAGGTCGATCACCGCGATGTCCGGGCGCGTCGCCGCGGCCTTCTCGAGGCCGCTTGTCCCATCGGGGGCGGAGTCGACCTCGTGGCCGGCCAGGGTGAGCAGCATGTGCAGCACCTGACGGGCGTCCGCGTTGTCCTCGACCAGCAAGATCCGGCGGCGGCCGATCTCGGCGGGGTCCTTGGGGACGTCGGGGGCGTGCGCCGCCTCGCGCGTGCTTAGCGGGAGGCGAACGGTGAACCGGCTCCCGCGGCCCTCGCCCTCGCTGGAAGCCTCCACCGTGCCGCCGTGCAGCTCCACGAGCTGCTGCACCAGAGTGAGGCCGATGCCGAGCCCGCCGCGCGAGCGATCCTGGGAGCGCTCCTCCTGGTAGAAGAGCTCGAACGCGCGCTGCAGGGCTTCGGGAGACATTCCGCGTCCGGTGTCCGTGACCTCGAACATGCCGCGATCGCCGTCGGTCCGGACGCGGATCGTGATGATCCCCCCGCTCGGTGTGTACTTGAGCGCGTTGCCGAGCAGGTTCGCCACGATCTGGTCGAGTCGGGCGGAATCGGCGAAGACCCACGTCTCCTCGGTGTCCACGCGGAGCTCGTAGCCGTTCGTACGGCCGGCGATCTCCAGGGTCTTGATGCAGCGGGTGACGGCCTCGGCCAGGTTGATCGCCGCCCGACTCAGGCTGATCTTTCCCGTGGTGATGCGCGTGGTGTCGACGAGATCCTCCACGAGCTGGGACAGGTTGAAGAGCTGGCGCTTGATGATCTCCCGCGCGCGCTCCGCCGGATCGCCTCCCACCAGCTCCATGACGCCCACCGCGGAGCTGATCGCGCCCAGCGGGCTCCGAAGCTCGTGGGCGAGCATCGCCACGAATTGCTCCTTTCGGATGTCACGCTCCTCGATCTCCCGGTAGAGCAGGCAGTTGTCGAGGGCGATGGCCGCCCGCCCCGCCAACTCCTCGATGAGGGCGACGGTGGGGCGATCGTACGACGCGGCGCCCGCCGGCTCGCGGAAGATGGCGAGCACGCCGAGGAGGTCGCCACGCGCGAAGAGTGGACTCACGATGCCCCGCATCACGGGGCCGCCCGTGCCGGGCGCCACGAGGAGCTGATGGCCGAGCGTGCGCGCCACCGCGTCCATGGCGTGCGTGACATCGGGGGGGATGTCTCCCCACGCCTCGCCTGCGAGATGGTGCCGCGCGTAGACCGTCTCGCTCCCGTTGCGCCGAAGCCGCAGCATGGCCGCGTCGGCGAGATCGGGGACGAGGAGCTCGAGCACGGTCTTGGCCGTCGCCTCGAGGTGGAGCGAGCGCGTCATGGTCTTGCCCGACTCGGCGAGGAATGCGGAGCGCCGCGCCGCGTCCTCGGCGGCCGTGCGCCCGGCCTGTTCGCGGGCCAGGGCCACGCGCTCTTCCGTCTGCTGCTTGAGCTCCTCGGTCATCCGGAACAGCTCGACGAACACCCGCACCTTGGTGCGCAGGACGTCCGGCACGACGGGGGTGAGGACATAGTCCACTGCGCCCAGAGAGTAGCCGCGCAGCTCATGGGTGTCGTCGGTGGCCGCGGTCATGAAGATGATGGGGACCCGGCGCAGCCGGGGGTGCTGCCGTATCAGCTCGGCCGTCTCGAAGCCGTCCATGTCGGGCATGTTGACGTCGAGCAGGATGACCGCGAATTCGCGTTTGAGGAGCTGGCGCAGCGCGTCGGCCCCGGACTGCACGCAGACCACGTGCTCGTGCAGGTCGGACAGGAGCGCCTCCATCGCGATCAGCTTGGAGGGCACGTCGTCGACGACCAGAATGCCGACCGGGGCGGGCTTCGAGGCGGCGACGCTCATCGACTACTGCGCCAGCCAGTCCCGCAGCTTGCTCATGAGCTCCTCCACGTCCACCGGCTTGGCGAGATAGTCGGACGCGCCCGCCTCGATGCACTTCTCGCGGTCGCCCTTCATCGCCTTCGCGGTCACTGCGATGATGGGCAAGGTGCGGAAGCGCGCATCCCCGCGGATGGCCCGCATCGTCTCGAAGCCGTCCATCTCGGGCATCATGAGGTCCATCAGCACGATCTCGACGTCGCCGTGCCGGTCGAGCAGCTCGATCGCGCCACGCCCCGTCTCGGCGGAGACGATGCGCATCTCGTGCCGTTCCAGGACGCTGGTCAGGGCAAAGATGTTCCGGATGTCGTCGTCGACGATGAGGACACGCCGTCCCCGGAGGACGTGGGAGCCGTGGTGCAGACGCTCCACGATCTCCCGCTGCGAGTCGGACATCATCCGGACCGGCCGGTGCAGGCGCAGCAGACACTGGTCGACGAGGCGCTCCAGCGAGCTCACCGGGACGACCGCCGCCTCGACGCCGCGGGACGTGAGCAGGCTCTCGACGCCGGCGCTCCAGTCGGGCGGCCCGTACGCGAGCACCGGGACCGAGCGCAGGTGCGCGCCGGCGCCGGTACCCAGGACCTCCACCGCGTCCGCCTCCGCTCCCACGCCGAGCACGACGCCGTCGATCCCGATGTCCTCGAGGCCCCCGCTCAGAGCCGAGAGGGCCGAAACCGCGCGGACGCTCACACCGTCCGAGGCAAGAATCTGAGTCAGCTCGGCGCGCTCGCCCGCGTCGGGGTGTACCAGTACCAGCTCCTTCTGGAGCCGATCGACGCACCTCATCAGCCGGTCGAGGGTCTCGCGCAGACCATCGCGCGTCTCGATGGGCTTGCCGACTGTTTCGAATGCGCCCAGCAGGCGACCCCGACGCATGTCCTCGCCGGTCGTGATGACGGTCACGGGGACGTGGCGGGTCACCAGGTCGCTCTTGAGCCGTTCGAGCACGCGCCAGCCCTCCATGTCAGGCAGCGAGATGTCGAGGGTGATGGCGGACGGATGGTGCTTGTGGACCAGCGCGAGCGCGGTGGAGGCAAAGGCGGTGACGAGGACCTTGAAGCCGGTCTCGCGCGCCACGTCGACGAGCAGGCGGGCGAAGGCCACGTCGTTCTCGACGATGAGCAGGGACCGATCCCCGGCCGTGAGGTGGTCTCGGTCGTCCGCGATCTCCCCGGACGGCGTCTCGGCGGGATCGTCCTCCTCGGTCGTCCCGTCGACGAGGGCGACCGTCGCCGCGACCGGCCGGACGTCCGCGCTCACTCCGGGGATGGGCACGGGCTGGAGATAGGCCTGCGGGAGATAGAGCGTGAACGTGCTGCCGTGGCCGACCGCGCTCACGAGATGGAGCTCGCCGCCGAGCAACCGGGCGATCTCGCGGCTGATGGCCAGGCCCAGGCCGGTGCCGCCGAACTTGCGGCTCGTGCTGCCGTCGGCCTGCTGGAAGGCCTCGAAGATGATCTGCTGCTTGTCGAACGGGATGCCAATGCCGGTGTCCGACACCGCGAACGCCAGCACGGTGCCCGCCTTGCCGAGGCTCGCGCTGTCGCGCACCGTCTCGGGATCGGCGGTGGTGATCTCGAGCGACACGCTGCCACGCCGGGTGAACTTGAAGGCGTTCGAGAGGAGGTTCTTGATGACCTGCTGGAGCCGCTTGGCGTCCGTCACCATGGTTCGGGGCAGGGTCGGGCTCAGCCGCACCGCGAAGTCGAGCCCCTTGGATTCGGCGACGTGGCGGAACTGCCGCTCCACGTAGCGGTGCAGATCCGTCAGCTGCAGGTCACTCACGTCGAGAACGACGGTGCCGGACTCGATCTTCGACAGATCGAGAATGTCGTTGATGAGCATGAGCAGATCAGTGCCCGATGAGTGGATGGTCTTCGCGAACTCCGTCTGCCTGTCGGTGAGGTTGCCGTCGGGATTCCTGGAGAGCTGATCGGACAGGATGAGGAGGCTGTTGAGCGGCGTCCGCAGCTCATGGGACATGTTGGCGAGGAACTCGGACTTGTACTTGGACGTGAGGGCGAGCTGCTCGGCCTTCTCCTCGAGGGCTTTCCGCGCCTGCTCGACCTCCTGGTTCTTCTGCTCGACCTGGACGTTCTGGTCGGCGAGGAGACGCGCCTTGTCCTGGAGCTCCTGGTTCGTGTTCTGGAGCTCTTCCTGCCGGCTCTGGAGCTCGGCGGCGAGCGACTGCGACTGGCGGAGCAGGTCCTCCGTGCGCATGTTCGCCTCGATGGTGTTGATCACGATGCCGATGCTCTCGGTGAGCTGGTCCAGCAAGGCCTGGTCGCTCGCGGTGAAGCGCTCGAAGGAGGCTAGCTCGAGCACCGCCTTGATCTGCCCTTCGAACAGGATCGGCAGGACGATGATATTCGCGGGGGTGGCGTGGCCGAGCCCCGAGGAGATCCGGATATAGTCCGGGGGCACGGTGTCGAGGACGATCTTCTGCCGCTCGATGGCGCACTGGCCGACGAGGCCTTCGCCGAGGCGGAGCTCGTGGGTGGTCTCACCCACGTCGCCGCGGGCGTAGCTGGCGAGGCGGGCGAGCTTCGCAGGCGCCGGATGCTTGGGGGCGCGAAGGATGTAGAACACCCCGTGCTGCGCCTTCACCACCGGCGCCAGCTCGGAGAGGATGAGCCGCGCCACCGTGAGCAGATCCTTCTGCCCCTGGAGCATGCGGCTGAACTTGGCCAGGTTCGTCTTGAGCCAGTCCTGCTCGCTGTTCTTGAGGGTGGTGTCCTTGAGGTTGCCGATCATCTCGTTGATGTTGTCCTTCAGCGCCGCCACTTCACCCTGGGCCTCGACCTTGATCGACCGGGTGAGATCGCCCTTGGTCACCGCGGTCGCGACCTCGGCGATAGCCCGTACCTGCGTGGTGAGGTTGGCGGCGAGCTGATTCACGTTGTCGGTGAGGGCCCGCCAGGTGCCTGACGCGCCCGGCACGCGCGCCTGGCCGCCGAGCTTGCCCTCCACCCCGACTTCGCGGGCCACGCTCGTGACCTGGTCCGCGAACGTGGCCAACGTATCGATCATGCTGTTGATGGTGTTGGCCAGCTCCGCGATCTCGCCCTTGGCCTCGAGGGTGAGCTTCTGACGGAGGTCGCCGTTGGCCACCCCGGTGACGACCCTGGCGATGCCGCGCACCTGACTCGTCAGATTGGCGGCCATGAAGTTCACGTTCTCGGTGAGCCCGCGCCACGTGCCCGACACGTCCTGCACCTGAGCCTGGCCGCCCAGCTTGCCCTCGGTGCCCACCTCGCGGGCGACGCGCGTGACCTCGGCGGCGAACGAGCTGAGCTGGTCCACCATGGTGTTCACGGTGTTCTTCAACTCAAGGATCTCGCCCTTGACCTCGACGGTGATCTTCTTGGAGAGGTCGCCGGCCGCCACCGCTTTCGTGACGTCGGCGATGTTGCGGACCTGGCTGGTGAGGTTCGACGCCATGAAGTTGACCGAGTCGGTGAGATCCTTCCAGGTGCCGGCGACACCTTTGACGTCGGCCTGGCCGCCGAGACGTCCCTCTGTCCCGACTTCGCGCGCCACGCGCGTGACCTCGGCGGCGAACGAGCTGAGCTGATCCACCATGGTGTTGAACGTATTCTTCAGCTCGAGGATCTCGCCCTTCACCGCCACCGTGATGTGCTTCGAGAGATCGCCCCGCGCCACCGCGGTGGTGACCTCGGCGATGTTGCGGACCTGGCTGGTGAGGTTCGATGCCATGAAGTTGACCGAGTCGGTGAGGTCCTTCCACGTGCCCGCTACGTCGCGCACGTCGGCCTGGCCGCCCAGCTTGCCGTCGGTGCCCACCTCGCGGGCGACCCGCGTCACCTCGGCGGCGAAGGACCGGAGCTGATCCACCATCGTGTTCACTGTATTCTTCAGCTCGAGGATCTCGCCCTTGACCTCGACGGTGACCTTCTTGGAGAGGTCGCCGGCCGCCACCGCCTTGGTCACGTCCGCGATGTTGCGGACCTGGTCGGTGAGGTTCGAGGCCATGAAGTTGACGGAGTCGGTGAGGTCCTTCCACGTGCCCGAGACGCCTTCCACCCGGGCTTGGCCGCCCAGCCGCCCCTCGGTGCCCACCTCGCGCGCCACCCGTGTCACCTCGGAGCCGAAGGAGCGGAGCTGATCCACCATGGTGTTGATGGTGTTCTTCAGCTCGAAGAACTCGCCCTTCACGTCAACGGTGATCTTCTTGGACAGGTCACCGTTGGCGACCGCCGTCGTGACCTCGGCGATGTTGCGGACCTGGCCGGTGAGATTGCCGGCCATCGAGTTGACGCTGTCGGTCAGGTCTTTCCACGTCCCCGCCACGCGCCGAACATTGGCCTGGCCGCCCAGCTTGCCTTCGGTGCCGACCTCGCGGACGATGCGGGTGACCTCCGACGCGAACGATCCGAGCTGCGAAACCATGCTGTTGACGGTCGTCGCGGTGCGCCGGAACTCGCCTTCCATCCGCCGGCCATCCCGCTCGAGGAGCACGGTCTGCGAAAGATCGCCCTTGGCGACGGCGCCGATCACGCGCGCCATGGCGTGGGTGGGAGCCACGAGATCGTCGATCAGGGAGTTGACCGCGGCGCCGCACGCGAGCCATTCTCCGGACAAGCCCCTGAGCGCAGCGCGCTGTGTGATCTTGCCTTCCTTGCCGACCGCGCGATTGAGCCGCTCGAGCTCCGATGCCAGGTCCTCGGCGACCGCCACGATGTCATTGAAGGCATCGGCGATCCGGCCGGCCATCCCCGGCCAGCTCGACGGGAGCCGCGCGGAGAAGTCACCCCGTCGGAGGGCGTGCAGGGCATTGAGGAGCGCTGCGCTGTCGAGCTCGGAGTCGGACACCGTTGGGGCGATCGCCATGCGGACTCCCTCCTCGGTCAGGACCTTGAGGACCCACGGGTGCGGGAACCTGCGTAGCCGGAGCACGGTATATGCCAGGCTGGAACACTGCTATTTCAATGGGATGCGCTACGGCCACCACTACATCCGGGTGCAAATGACCCGGTAGATTCTACACGGAGAGCGCCGCGCTGCAGGTACACCGCTTGACCGAAAGTATCCGGATGGTTACTATGTGTCCCTACCGATGTCGACCGTCACCCGCCTCAAGCGCTCGCCCGTCGCGCACCCTCGCGATCCCGAAGGCACCCGCACCCGTATCCTCGCCGCGGCCCTCGCCGAGTTCTCGGCCGAGGGCTTCGCCGGCGCGCGCGTGGCCCGCATCGCGCGGCGCGCCCGGACCAACAAGCGGATGCTCTACCACTACTTCGGGAACAAGGAGGATCTCTTCCGCGAGATCTTCGACCGCAAGCTGCGCGAGCGGGCGGGGTGGATCACCGAGGCGCCGGCGGGCCTGGGGGAGAGCCTCGCCTACTGGTTCGAGATGGCGTGCGAGGACAGCGACTGGATCCGGCTGATCCAGTGGGAGGCGCTCGCCCTCGGTGATGGGCGCGTGATTCGCGAGGACGAGCGCCGCGCCTCGCTGGGGCGGGCGCTCGCCGATCTGCGCGAGCGCCAGCGCCGCGGGCTGGTGCCGGGCGATCTGGACGCCGGCCATCTCCTCCTCACCATCCTAGGCGTGCTCACATACCCCCTCGCCTTTCCGCAGGTGACCCGCATGGTGAGCGGCAAGAATCCCGCAGATCCCGCCTTCCGCAAGCAGCGCGCCGAGTTCCTGCGCCGCTTCTCCGAGGCCCTGGCGCCGCGCCGGCGCGAGCCGGCGGGAGCGCGCGCCTGATGCGCCCGCGCCGCTTCGCCGTGGTGCTGCTGATCGCCGGCGTCCTCGCCGCCGGCATCGGGCTCGCCGCCTGCGACAAGGCGGCGGATCCCGCCACCGCGAAGAGCCCGCCGCCCGGCGTGGCGGTGACGGTGGCCGACGTCGTCGCCCGCGACGTGCCCGTGCAGGTGAACGCCATCGGCAACGTGCAGGCGCTCTCGACCGTCTCGGTGCTGTCGATGCTCAACGGCGAAGTGCTGAAGGTGAACTTCAGCGAGGGGCAGGAGGTAGCGGCAGGCGCGCCGCTCTTCACCATCGATCCGCGCCAGCTTCAGGCGTCGCTGCTCCAGGCGCAGGCGACGCTGGCCCAGCATCAGGCGGCGGTGTTGCAGACCCAGGCCGTCCTGGCCAAGGACTCCTCCGAGCTCGAGAACGCCAAGGTCGACGAGCGGCGGTACAAGAAGCTCCTCGAGGGCGACTTCGTGGCGCGCGAGCAATACGACCAGATCGCTACCAAGGTTCGGAGCCTCAGCGCCACCATCGACGCGGACAAGGCGGCGATCGAGACCGCGAAGGCGCTGGTGCGGGCGGACGAGGCCGCGGTGGAGAACGTGCGCGTGCAGCTCTCCTACACGGAGATCCGCGCGCCCATCGGGGGCCGCACCGGCAGCCTGCTCCTGCACCAGGGGAACGTGGTCAAGGCCAACGACGTCGGCAATCCGATGGTCGTGATCAACCAGATCCACCCGATCTACGTCGCCTTCGCGGTGCCCGAGGCGCAGCTCGACGAGATCCAGCGCTATTACCGGGCCGCCGGCGAGCTCCGGGTCGAGGCACGGCCTCCGGGCGCGCCCGGCACCGTCGCGCGGGGCAAGGTCACCTTCATCAACAACACCGTCGACGCCTCGACGGGGACCATCCAGGTCAAGGCCACGTTCCCCAACGACGACAACGCGCTCTGGCCGGGCCAGTTCGTGAACGTCTCCTTGGTCCTCACGCGCCAGCCCAACGCGATCGTGGTCCCGTCGCAGGCGGTGCAGAGCGGGCAGAAGGGCCAGTACGTGTTCGTGGTGAAGGCCGATCAGACGGTGGAGGCGCGGCCGGTGGTGCCGGGCGCGGCGGACGGCCGCGACCTGGTGATCACCAGCGGGCTCCGGCCGGGTGAGCGCGTGGTCACGGACGGCCAGCTCCGGCTCGTGCCCGGCGCGCGGGTGGACGTGAAGGCGCCGCCGCCGGGCGCGCCCGCCGCGCCCGCGCCCGCCAAGGCAGGCGGATGAGCACCGATCTCTTCATCCGGCGCCCCGTCATGACGACCCTGCTCATGGCGGGGATCCTCGTCTTCGGCATCATGGCGTACCGGCTCCTGCCGGTCAGCGACCTGCCCAACATCGACTTCCCGACCATCCAGGTCACCGCGAGCCTGCCCGGCGCCAGCCCCGACACCATGGCCTCCGCGGTGGCGACGCCGCTCGAGAAGCAGTTCTCGACCATCGCGGGCATCGACTCGATGACCTCGACAAGCGCGCTGGGCACGACCCAGATCACCATGCAGTTCACGCTGGACCGCAACATCGACGCGGCGGCGCAGGATGTCCAGGCGGCTATCGCGGCCTCCCAGAACCAGATGCCGCCGGGCATGCCGACGCCGCCCTCCTACAAGAAGGTGAACCCGGCGGACCAGCCCATCCTCTACCTCGCGGTCAGCTCACCGACCTTGCCTCTCTATGTGGTGGACGAGTATGCGCAGACCAATTTGGCCCAGCGCATCTCCACCATCAACGGCGTCGCGCAGGTGGGGATCTTCGGCTCGCAGAAGTACGCGGTGCGCGTGCAGCTCGATCCCAGCAAGATGGCCACGCTCGGCATCGGCATCGACGAGGTGCAGAAGGCCCTCGCCGACAGCAACGTCAACATGCCGACGGGCACGCTCTGGGGCCCGAACCAGGCCTTCAGCGTCCAGGCCACCGGCCAGCTTACCAGCGCTCCCGCCTACCGGCCGATGATCGTGGCGTATCGCAACGGCTCGCCGGTGCGTCTCGAGCAGCTCGGCCGGGTGATCGACGGGGTGCAGACGGACAAGGTGGCCTCCTGGTACAACGACGAGCGCGCGGTGGTGCTGGCCGTCCAGAAGCAGCCCGGCACCAACACCATCGAGGTAGTGGACTCGATCAATCGCGTGCTGCCGGCGGTGCGGGCGCAGCTGCCTGCCGCGGTGAGCCTCAACACCCTCTACGACCGATCGGTCTCGATCCGCTCCTCCGTGCACGACGTGCAGTTCACGCTGATGCTGGCCATCGCGCTGGTCGTGCTCGTGATCTTCCTCTTCTTGAGAAACCTCTCGGCCACGATCATCCCCAGCCTGGCGCTCCCGATGTCGATCGTGGGCACGTTCATGGTGATGTACGTGCTCGGCTACACCATCGACAACCTCTCCCTGATGGCGCTGACCCTCGCCGTCGGCTTCATCGTGGACGACGCCATCGTCATGCTCGAGAACATCGTGCGCCACATGGAGGAGGGGATGCCGCGGATGGAGGCGGCCCTCGTGGGCGCGCGCGAGATCGGCTTCACCATCGTCTCCATGACCGCCTCGCTCGCGGCGGTGTTCCTTCCCGTGTTGTTCATGGGCGGCATCGTGGGCCGTCTCCTCCACGAATTCGCGGTGGTGATCGGGGCGGCGGTGATCGTGTCCGGCATCGTGTCGCTGACCCTCACGCCCATGGCGTGCAGCCGCTTCCTGCGCCCGCCGGGCGAGTCGCACGGGCGCGTCTACGCGGCCTCCGAGCGCGTGTTCTCGGCCATGCTCGGGCTCTACCAGCGCACGCTCACCCCCGTGCTGCATCATCCCCGCTTCACCCTGATGGTCTTCGTGGCTACCGTGGTGCTCACCGGCTACCTCTTCGTGATCGTGCCCAAGGGCTTCATCCCCAACGAGGACACCGGCCAGGTCTTCGCGTTCACCGAGGCGTCCCAGGACATCTCGTTCGAGGGGATGATGGAGCATCAGGTCAAGGCGGCGGAGATCGTCCGCCAGCAGCCCTACGTGGACTCGTTCTTCTCCGGCATCGGCGCCAGCGGCTCGAGCGTGGTCATGAACACCGGGCGCATCTTCATGCGGCTCAAGCCCGCGTCCCAGCGGCCCCCCGCCGAGGAGATCGTGCAGGATCTCCGCAAGAAGCTCTCGGGCATTCCCGGCATGAACGTGTATCCCCAGGTGCTGCCGACCATCCGCATCGGCGGCAACCTCACCAAAGGCCAGTACCAGTACACGCTGCAGGACGCGGACCTGGGCCGGCTCTACGAGTGGTCGCCTATCCTCTTCGAGCGCCTGAAGGGGCTGCCCGGCTTCCTCGACGTCAACTCCGACCTCCAGATCTCGAGTCCGCAGGTGCTGGTGGAGATCGACCGCGAGAAGGCCTCCGCCCTCGGCGTCACCGCGCTCCAGATCGAGGCCGCGCTCAACAATGCCTTCGGCGCGCCCCAGGTCTCGACGATCTACACGCCCACCAACCAGTACTGGGTGATGATGGAGCTGATGCCGCAGTACCAGCGCGATCCCGCGGCGCTGGGGACGCTCTACATCCGCTCGAGCGCGGGCAAGCTGGTGCCGCTCGGCACGGTGGCCAAGCTGACGCGCACGGTGGGCCCGCTCACCGTCAACCACCTGGGGCAGCTGCCCGCGGTGACGATCTCGTTCAACCTCCAGCCCGGCGTGGCGCTGGGCGACGCGGTACAGCAAATCCAGAAAGTCGAACGTGAGATCCGCGTGCCCGCGACGCTGAGCACGAGCTTCCAGGGCACCGTGCAGGCCTTCCAGCGCTCGCTGCAGGGGCTCGGGCTCCTGCTGCTCGCCGCCGTCATCGTGATCTACCTGATCCTCGGCATCCTCTACGAGAGCTTCATCCACCCGCTCACGATCCTGTCCGGCCTGCCGTCGGCGGGCGTGGGCGCGCTTCTGACCCTGCTGATCTTCCACCAGGAGCTGAACCTCTACGGCTTCGTCGGCATCATCATGCTCGTCGGCATCGTGAAGAAGAACGCGATCATGATGATCGACTTCGCCATCGACGCCCAGCGGAGCGGCCGGCCGGCCGCGGAGGCGATCTACCAGGGCTGCCTGCTGCGCTTCCGTCCCATCATGATGACGACGATGGCCGCCCTCATGGGCACGCTCCCCATCGCGGTGGGGCTCGGCGCCGGCGCCGACTCGCGGCGGTCGCTGGGCCTCGCGGTGGTCGGCGGCCTGATCCTTTCCCAGCTCCTCACGCTCTACATCACGCCGGTGATCTACCTCTACCTCGAGCGCTTCCGCGAGCGGGCCGCGTGGCGGCGTCCCGTCTCGGCACCCGACATGGTGCCGAGCGCTGCCGATCCGCTGAGCGGGCCGGCCGCACCGGCGGTCACGAGGCCCGTGAGCGGCGGATCGACTCCTCGGTAAATCGGCAGGGCGGATAGCCCTGCGCCGCCGCGGCGGCCAGGATCGTCTCCGCGTGGCCGGCCATGATCGCAACGCGCGGGGGCGGGCCCTCGCCGCCCAGCCGGTGGGCCACGTGGCGGAACAGGGTCATGCACGACACGAGCTTCTGGGCGTCGATCATCCCGCCCATCAGGGTCTCGAGGTCGAGCGGCCGTGGGCCGGCCAGGTGGGACCGCACCACCCCGGCCGCCTCCACCAGGCGCTCGCCGAGCACGGAATCGCGAAGGTAGTCGGCGGCTTCGTCGAGCCCGGCGATCCCGTAGTACGTGCTGTTGTGCGATTGCCCGAGGCCCCGGAGCTGCGGGAACACCCACCAGATCCAGTGGCCGGTCTTCCGCCCGTCGCGCAGCTCGCGTAGCGCGGCGTCGAAGCCGGCCCACGACGCGGCCTGGGCCTCGTGGAAGCGCGCCAGCCCCGAGGCCCCGCGCGGCAGGGCTACTCCGCGAACTGGGCGGCGCGCCACTTGAGGGCCGCGCCCAGCCCTTCCTTCTCGCGGATCTCGTCGAACTTCATCCCGACCTCGGTGCGCGCGGCGTAGAGGGGCGCGAGCACGTCGAGGCCGGCGAGCATCGCATTGCGAAAGCCCGCCGCCTCCGCCCCGCGCCGCGTCGCGAGCTTGGTCCCCATCAGCGCCTCCGGCGAGATGAGGGCGAGGCGGCGCGCCCACTTGAGCGTCGCCGCCTCGAGCTGGGCGCGGGGGACGACGCGGTTCACCATCCCGTACTCGAGGGCCTTCTTCGCGTCGATGGGATCGCCCGAGTAGAGCATCTCGCGCGCGCGGCGCAGGCCGATCACGAACGGCATCACCAGGCCGGGCCCCACGTTGGAGAAGCGGATCTCGGGCTCGCCGAAGGTCGCGTCGTCCGCGGCGATGGCAAGATCGCAGAGCATCATGAGCTCACAGCCGCCGCCGAGGCAGTGCCCTTGCACGGAGGCGATCACCGGCTTGCGCATGTCCCACGGCGTCATCTCGAGTCGGATGTCATCGGTGAGCGACTCGTGCCAGGCGAGCGCGTTGCCGCGCCGGGCCGCACGCGCGGGGTTGGGGGAGATGTCGTAGCCGGCGCTGAACGCGCGCCCCTCCGCACGCAGCACCACCACGCTGGTGGCGGGGTCGGCGTCGGCGGCGAGGAGCCGCTCGATGAGCAGGTGCTTGAGCTCCAGGCTGATCGCGTTGAGCTTGTCGGGGCGATTGATCGTGACGACGCCGACCTTGCCGTCCACGGTATAGAGCACGAGCTGGTCCGCGGCCATGGGGGTCCTCAGCGCGCCGCCCGCGGGACGATGAGCGCGTCGACGACGACGCAGCCCTGGCCCCGAGGCAGCACCTTGATGGGGTTGAGATCGATCTCGGCGATGGCGCTCCGGTCGTTCCAGGCGAAATCGGCGAGGGCGTCGAGGCAGGCGGCCAGGCGCTCCACATCCGCCGGCGGCGCGCCGCGGAAGCCACCCAGCAGCTTCGCCGCCGCGGGCACCTCCGCGATCATGGCGGCCGCCTCGCCCACGCGGAGGGGCAGCGTGCGGAGCGCCACGCTGCCGAAGGCCTCCGCCGTGACCCCGCCCAGGCCGAACGCCAGCAGCGGGCCGAAGTCCGCGTCGTGCGTGACGCCGGCGAGCACTTCCACGCCGCCCCGCACCATCTGCTGGACGAGGAAGCCCGCAATCGAGATGTCGCCGAGCTTCCCCGCGCGAACGGCCGCCATGTGTTGCCAGGCCTCGGCCAGCTCGCGTGTGTCCCGCAGGCCGACGGCCACCAGTCCCAGCTCCGAGCGGTGCGGGACCTCGTCGGCCACGAGCTTGAGGACGACCGGATAGCCGATGGCTTCGGCGGCCTTCACCGCCTCGTCGACCGTGGCACATAGGGTCTCGCGCACCACCGGCAGCCCGGCCTCGGCGAGCAGGCGCTTGGCGTCGTGCTCGTGTATCGTCCGTCGAGCCGTGCCCGGCGGCGTCACGGCCGCCAGTGTCGGCAACGTCCGCGCCGGCGCGGGACGCGGCGGGGGAGGCGGCGCCGCCCAGCGGGCCAGCCGATCGATGGCGCGCAGCCCCTGCCGCGTGCCGCCGACCATGGCGATGCCCTCGCGGCTCAGGAGCTCGCGTTGATCCCGCCGGAAGATGCCGGCCCGCGTGCCCATCAGATAGAAGGGCTTGCTCGCTCCCTTGGCGCCCTCCACCAGGAGGCGGGCGTAGGTCATGAAGCGCTCCGCCGTGCCCAGGGGCGAGTCATCGATGCTGTCGGTGCACCACACCACCGCGTCGACGTCGGGATCCGCTCCCAGCGTCTTCAGGGCATGCGGCACATTGGCCTGGAAATCGCCGTTGCCCCAGGAATCGAGAGGATTGCCGTCGCCCGCGACCGAGCCGATCACGCGCGCGGCCTCCGCCCGAGTGGCGGGCGAGAGCGCCGGCAGCTCGAGCCCCACGCTCGCGGCCACGTCGAGGATCAGCTCGGTGTGGCCGCCGGAGTTGGTCACCACGGCGATGCGCCGCCCGGCGGGCCGCCGGGCGCCCTGGCACGCGGCGAGCACCTCCGTCAGCTCGTCCATGTCGTAGACCTCGATGGCCCGGTGCGCGCGGAGCACCGCCTCGAACACGCGCGACTCGCCGGCGAGACCGCCGGTGTGACTGGTGATGGCGCGCCGGGCGCGCTCGCTCCGGCCCACCTTCAGGACCACCACCGGCTTGCCGAGCGCGACGGCGCGATCGAGGGCCGCCACGACGCGCTCCGGCTGACGCACGCTCTCGAGGAACATGGCGATGACGTGTGTGGCCGGATCGTCGATCATGTACTCCAGGGCGTCGGCGGCCACGATGATGGCCTCGTTGCCCGTGGAAATGACGCGGCTGAACCCGAAGCGGCGACAATCAGCCAGGAGCCCGATGGCGATGGAGCCGCTCTGGGAAATCAGTCCGACATTGCCGGGAAGCCCCGCCGGGTCGCGCAGAGGGTTCAGGTAGACCAGGCTCCGCTCGTGCGGGCTGATCACGCCCATGCAGTTGGGCCCGCAGAAGGCAATGCCCGCCTCGCGGCAGATCGCGACCAGCTCCTCCTGGCGCCGCTTGCCGGCGTCATCGCTCTCGGCAAATCCCGCGTCGAACGCCACGCCGGCGCGAATGCCCCGGGCTGCCCCCGCGCGCAGCCCGTCGATGACGCGCTCGTGGTTGACGCAGAACGCGAGCACGTCGACGCCCACCGGCAACGCTTCGATGGCGGGATAGCAGCGGAGCCCGAGCAGCGTCTCATAGCGTGGATTGATCGGGTAGATGTCGCCGGGGAACCCGATGCGCTGGAGGTTCTCGACGATGATGCGGCCGACCGACGGCCGCTCGGAGGCGCCGAGCACGGCGACGGAGCGAGGCTTGAGGAGCGCGTCGAGGTCGATGGCCGGATCCTCCTCGCGGGTGCCGGCGCATGATGCCGCGCCCGCGGCCGCCTGTCAAACGCAGACTCGCGGTATAATCGGGCCCCATCAGCGAGTCCCTCGACGCCGAGCCGGCGGCTACCGAACGCCGCCAGCGGGCGGTCCAGGCGCAAAGTGGGGCGGCCCGGCCGCGGTGCTGGGCATCAACGACGGGCGATGGCCGCGGGGGAGTACGTCTCGATGCGCGCCCAAGTCGAGCTACTCGAGCGCCTCCTCGAGGAAGAGCACCAGGCCATGGCCCAGCGCGTGAGCGTGCGGTGATCCGCGGCCCGCTCACGCGCAGCGGCTGGGCGGCACGCTCGGCTATCTCTCCAACGGGCGCGTGGCCGCCTCGGCGCTCCGCCAGCTCCTGATCGTCGCGATGGCTTCCGCCGTGACGTTCCTCATCGGCGAGCTGCTGGGCGTCGCAGCGTCGTAGCGCCGGCGGGCCGCCTCACAACCCCTTGTTGGGGTTGATCAGGTACTTCGCGCCCGTCCCCATCTGGCCGTAGACGGCGATCTCCTTCAGATCGAGCGCGCCCGCGAGCGACACCTCCTTCGTGTAGTGGCTCGCGAACGTGGTCTTGACCTCCGCGGCCACCCGCTCGCGGAGCTTCTGGGCCGCCTCGAAGCCGATCTTCTGGAGGAAGGGCGTGAGAAGCCAGCCGCCAATCCCCCACGCCATGCCGAACGCGCGCGTGAACGTGGTGGGTGTCCGGTCGAGTCCGCCGTAGATGTAGACCTGCTTGTGCACGGTGGAGCCGTAGCGGCTGTACTCCTTGGCGGTGCGATTGGCGGCGATCTCCATGGCGGTGAGGATCTGGCCGGCCAAGGGCCCGCCACCCGTCGCGTCGAAGCCGATGGTGGCCCCGGTCGCCACGAGCGCCTCGGTGAGGTCGTCCATGAAGGTGGGCGCGCTCGACACGCAGACGTAGGTGGCCCCTATCTTCTTCAGCACATCCGCCGACTCCGGCTTCCGGACGATGTTCACCAGCGGCACCTTGTCCTTGAGGCAGATCTTCTGGAGCATCTGCCCGAGATTGGAGGCCGCCGCGGTGTGCACGAGCGCCTTGTGGCCTTCCGCGCGCATGGTCTCCACCATGCCGAGTGCGGTGAGGGGATTGACGAAGCAGGACGCCCCTTCCGCCGGCGTCGTGCCCGGCGGCAGCACCAGGCACTGCACCGCTTTGATACAGCGGTATTGCGTGTACATCGAGCCGCCGAGAATCGCGACGGTCTTGCCCAGCAGCGCCTGCGCCGCGGGTGACGCGCCCGCCTTCACGACGACGCCGGCGCCCTCGTTGCCCACCGGGAGCGGCTGATCGAAGCGCCCGGCGAGCCCCTTGAGCGCCGCCGCCGGAACGGTCGCCGTCACCACGGGACTCTGTGATGTGCCGGACGCTTTCGCGGCGCTCATGTCCGCGCCCGCGAAGAGGAGGCCCTGGTCGGAGGGATTGATGGGCGAGGCTTCCATCCGGACGATGACTTCCTCCGGCTTCGGCTCGGGCGTGGGCACGCTCGTGAGCGAGAGCTCGAGCGTGCCGTCCTTCTTCACGAGAGTGCGGAGCTGAAGGCCGGTGGCGGGCACGGTGGCCGTAGTCATGAGGGGCTCCTTTGCGGGTGTCTCTGGCGGCTGCCTGGATGATGAGCCTGTGGGGGCAAAGGTGTCAAACGGCCGGGGCCGACTTGACATCGCGGTGCCGGGGGTATCCTCTCGAACGGGAGGCCTCCTTCCCATGGGACGACTCATACGCTTCGTCCTGTTCATGCTCGGCATGCTCCTGGTCTTCGCGCTCTTTCAGCGGATCGGCCTGGCCCCGGTCCTGTCGGCCATCGCGAAGCTGTCGTGGACGCTTCCGCTGCTGATCCTCTTCCCGGCGTGCCTGATGGTGACGTGCGACGGGCTCGGTTGGCGCTACGCGTTCCGGCGTGACCGCGTCCCGTTCGGCATCCTCGTCCGGGCGCGCCTGGCCGGCGAAGCGGTCAATGTCACCACGCCCCTCGCCTCCCTCGGGGGCGAGCCCGTCAAGGCCTGGCTGATTCGGGCCTATGCCCCACTCTCCGAAAGCGTGCCGTCCGTGGTCGTCGCCAAGACCACGCTCACGATCGGACAAGCCCTGTTCGTGCTGATGGGGTTGCTCGCCGCCGTGCAGACGCTGCCCGCCGGCTCGGAGCTCCTGCGCGGCATGCGGTGGATGGTCAGCGTCATCTGCCTCGCCGTGGCGGGTTTCGTGACCGTGCAGGCGCTCGGCGCGGCGGGCGCGATTGGACGCGTCCTCGAGCGTGTCGGCGTGACGCGCACCGGGGGTCCCGCGGGCGTGCTCCCCCGCATCGATCGGGAGCTCGCCGCCTTCTATCGTCGCGTGCCCGGGCGCCTCGCCCTCTCCGTGTTCTGGCACCTCGCCGGGTGGAGCGTCGGGATGCTGGAGGGGTGGCTCATCATGCGCGCGTTGAATCTGCCCGTCTCGCTCGCCACCGCGCTGGTGGTGGAGTCGGTCGAGGCGACCATCGCCTTCGCCGCCTTCATGATTCCCGCCCGGGCGGGCGTGCAGGAAGCGGGACACGTGGCGGCCTTCGTCGCGCTCGGCCTGGGGGCCCCCGTCGGCCTGGCCTTCACCGTGGTGCGGCGGCTCCGCCAGGCGGTCTGGGCGGGACTCGGCTACGTGGCTCTCGCGAGCCTACAGGGCACGGCGGGTTACCCGCCTCCCGCGCCCGCCATCCTCGAGCGCGAGGCCTGACCGTGTGCGGCATCGCGGTTGGCTCCGGATCAGCGCAGGTCGACGAGGCGATGCGGTCGCGCCTCGTCAGCGACGTGCCGCTGGGATGCCTGATCAGCGGCGGCATCGCTCGACCCCAGTGACGGCCACCGCCGTCCGCCAGCGGCCGGGCATCCGCACGTTCACGGTGGGTTCCGCTCGCTGTGGGACGCGGCACGAGGAGCTGGTGGTCTCGGCGGAGGATGTGCTCGCCCTGCTGCCGGGGGTGATCGGCTGGGGGGCCACGCGCGGATCCTCTGGGCCTAGCCGCGGGCCCGCACGCTGTAGTGCCGAAGCGCCTCGTCCTTGCCCCGCAGCTCTCGCGCGCCCATGTCCTCGAGCTCGAGCTCGGCAGGCACCTGGCACTGCTTGAGCAACGCCTCCGACACGAGCACGCGGCGCTCCAGCGGTCGGCACTGCGCCTCGATTCTGGCCGCGGTGTTGACGGTGTCGCCGCTGTGGACGATGTCCTTCTTGATGTCGCCGATCTCCGCAGTGACCACGGGGCCACCGTGAAGCCCCGCCTTGAACTCGGGCACCATTCCGTAGCGGGCCAGGTAGCGGTCCTTCTGCTCGTGGACGCGCTCGTTCACGAGAAAGACGCAGCGGAGGCAGTTGCCCTGGCGGAGCCCCTTGTCCACCGTCCACGTGATCACCGCCTCGTCGCCGACGTACTGATAGATCTGGCCCCGGGTCTCCAGGACGGGGTCGGCCAGATCGTGGAAGAAATCGTTCTTGAAGTCGTTGAACCGTAGTGGGCCCAGCGCGGCGGCGATGGCGGTGGAGTTGTTCAGGTCGAGGAACATGAAGATCCGCTCTTCGGCGACCGGGCGATGGTAGCGACCGAGGAGGAGGCTCGTCAGCGTGCCCGGGCCGAGCATGCGGTTCAGCTGGCGCACGAAGTTGATGACGAAGCTGGTCAGCGTGAGGATCACCAGTGCCAGGACGAAGCGGCTGCCGAACACGAACGATCGATACTCCGGCGACGTGTAGTAGCCGAGGAGCCCGCCGTGCTCGGAGAGGCCCAGCACGGGCATGGTGACGGCGTGTATGGCGAGGGCGCAGAGGATGACATAGAAGAACGTGCGGAGAAGAAGAAGCCCGCCCACGGTGAGCGAGCGCACCACGCGGGGGATCACGCGCAACTCGAACCACGCGCTGCCGAGGCCGATGGCCGCGCCCGTCGCGGCCGCGCCCAGCTCGCGGGCGGCGTGGGTCGGCACGCGCCGCACGATCCAGTGCACGAGCAGAGCCGCCGCGATCCAGCCGCCCGTGATCCAGAGCGTCGCGACGATCGATCGAGCGGAACGGCGGGACGGCACGAGCTCCAGCGTAGCCGCGCCGCTTCCGGGGTGTCAAACGGGGTACCCCCCGGGCGGGTACCCCGGCCGTCACCTCCTCGTAATCGTGTTCAGCGGGTCACGAGAACGGGGAGCTTGGCGTGCGTCAGCACCTTGTGAGTCTCGCTGCCGAGAACCACGGCCGAGACGCCCTTCCGTCCGTGCGACGCCATGTAGATCAGGTCGCATCCTTTGCTCATCGCGGTGGCGATGATCCCTTCGTACGGATGGTCGGCGATCACGTGCTCTACGTCGCACGGGACCCGGGCTGCGTTCGCGGCGGCGGTGACGACGCCGAGGAACCTCTCGGCGCGCTCCTCGCAGTCCTTCTTGTATTGCTCGGCCGTGTCGCTGACCATCAGGGGGTCGAGAGCGAAGGTGTGGAAGCCCGCCGAGACCGTCACTCCGGTGACCTTCGCCCCCAGGGCTTTGGCGAGACCCATCGCCCCTTCGATCGCCCTGGTGGAGAGCGCAGAACCGTCGGTCGGAAGCAGGATGTGCTTGTACATGGCTCCCTCCTCTCTGCTCGCTAACGGAATCTTTCGGCATCATTCGTGCCAGCTCTGAAGTGTAGTGAAATCAAGAGCTTGAATCGGCTCGGCGCTGCGCTGGGGCGGGGGCGGCCGCCGGCGCTGGGGCGCTGGCGCCCCAGTGCCTCAGGCCCCTACATCGCGAGCCAGCCGCCGTCGACGACCAACTCGGTGCCGGTGATGTACGAAGCCTCGTCGGAGGCGAGGAAGAGCACCGCGTAGGCGACCTCCTCGACGCGTCCCATGCGGCCCATGGGGACGGCGGCGAGCATCTTCTCGCGGTAGTTGGGGTCGGCGAGCGCCTTCGAGGTGCGCATGGCCGGCAGCACGCCCGGATGGACGGAGTTCACGCGAATGCCCTTTCGCGCGTACTGCACCGCTGCGGACTTGGTCATGAGCCGCACTGCGCCCTTGGAGGCGTTGTAGCCCATGTGAAGCCCGAGCTGGGCCACGAAGCCTGAGACCGACGAGATGTTCACGATGGACCCCGCGCCCGCCTTGACCATCACCGGCAGCGCCGACTTCATGCCGAGGAACACGCCCTTGGCGTTCACATCCATCAGCTTGTCCCAGGCGGACGTGCTCATGATGTCGGGGTCGAATGTGCCGCTGATGCCGGCATTGTTCACGAGGATGTCGAGCTTGCCGAATTGCGCGACGGTGGTGGCGATGACCTGCTCCCACGCGGGCTCGCTCGTCACGTCGAGATGCACGTAGCGCGCGTTGGCGCCGATGCCGTCGGCCACCGCCTTGCCCTCCGCGTCCAGCACGTCGGCGACGACGACCTTGGCGCCTTCCCCGGCGAAGATCTCCGCCTCGCTCTTGCCCATGCCGCTCGCCGCGCCCGTGATCAGCGCGACCTTCCCTTGGAGTCTCATGGCTCGCTCCCTTTCTCTCGTCAGCTACGCTTCTTGCGCTCCCGCAGGTCGAGCACTCCGGGCCGGCGGCGCGGGTCCTCGTCCTTGGGAAAGATCTGCGTCTTCTGTACCTTCTGCGTCCCCGTGGTCGGGAGGCGCTCCACGAACAGGATCCAGCCCGGCGCCTTGAAGTAGGCGAGGCGCGCGAGGCTCCAGTCCATCAGCGCCCCCCCGAGCGCCGCGTCCGCCTTCACGCCCGGCATGGCCACCACGCAGGCCATGACTTCTTCCTCGCGCACCTCGTCCGGCACCGCCAGCACCGCCACCTGCGCGACCGCCTCGTGGGCCTGCAGCACGGCTTCCACCTCGGCGGCGGCGACGTTCTCGCCCGAGCGGCGGATGATGTTCTTCTTGCGGTCCACGAAGATCAGCATGCCATCGGGCTCTTGTCGGACTGTATCGCCGGTGTGGAACCAGCCACCTCGCCAGGCCTCGTCGGTCGCTCTCGGGTCCTTGAGATAGCCCGAGAAGAATCCGTGGCGCGGGCCCTCAGCGCCGCCCCAGCGCACGAGGAGCTCGCCGTCGGCGCCACGTGGCAGCTCGCGATCCGCGTCGTCGACCACGCGCGCCTCGAAGCCGCCGTGCGGGCGGCCGAACGCGCGGGTGTGGATCTGCCGTGGCTCCTCGCGGTCCGCGTAGATGCGGCCTGTCTCCGTCATGCCCCACACTTCCACCAATGGGAAGCCGAAGCGCTTCTCGAAAGCCTCGTGGAGCTGAGGCTCGACGCCGGCGCCCAGTCCGAAGCGCACGCGATGCGCCCGCTCCTCGGGGGAGGGTGCCTGGTTGAGCAGCAGCGGCGGCATCACGCCCAGATAGTGGATGGCCGTCGCGCGCGTCGTCACCACATCAGGCCACCAGCGACGCGGGCTGAAGCGCTCGGGGAGGATCAGGCAGCTCGCGGTGAGGACTACGCAAGTTCCGGTGATACCGAGACAGTTCATGTGAAAGAGCGGCAGAGGATTCAGGATGCGCTCGCGCCCGTGCTCGACCGCGAGCCGCCCACCGAGGTCGCGATACCAGGCGCCCCCGTTGAGCATGTAGAAGTTCGACAGCACACAGCCCTTGGGCCGGCCCGTCGTCCCCGAGGTGTAGAGCAGCGCGCACTCCGTCTCGAGGGTGGGCGCGCCGGTGCGCGTCGCCGCGCCGGCCTTCGGCAGCGCGGCCGGCCAGGCCGCGGTGCTCACCACCGGCAGCGGCTTGGCGCGCTCCCGGGCCACCGCCTCCAGCGTGACCACCCGCTCCGAGACCGAGACCGCCAGATCCGCCTCGGAGTGGTCCATCTGATAGGCCAGCTCGTCGTGACGGTAGTCGGGGTTCACCGGCACGATGCCCGCGCCGAGAGCGTTCAGCGCGAGATAGTGGAAGAACATCTCGGGCCGGTTCTCGAGCAGCAGCGCCACGCGATGTCCATGACCGTAGCCGGCGGCGGCGTACGCGTCGCGGAGCCCCAGCACCTCCGCGCGCGTCTGCGCGTAGGTGTACTCCACGCCGTCCGGATGGTAGGCGCGGCCCGGCGCGGGCGGCGCGCAGAGGAAGGCGTTGTCGGGCGACGTCGTCGCGGTGGCCATGAACGCCTCGAACACCGTCGCGGCGCCGCCGAAGCTCATGCCGTGCCTCCGCGTAGGCGCGAGACGCCCTCCTGGACCACCGAGGCCACGAGCGTGCCGTCGCGCGTGAAGAGACTCCCGCGCGCGAGCGCGCGGCCCTCCGCTGCCACCGGCGACTGCTGCACGTAAAGTAACCAATGGTCCATCCGAAAAAATCGGTGAAACCACATCCCATGGTCGAGGCTCGCCTGCTCGACCTGCGGGTCGAGCCATGCGAGGCCAAGGGGATAGCAGGTGATATCGAGCAGCGTCATGTCGCATGCATACGCGAACGTTGCCTCGTGGAGCAGGGGATCCTCCGGCAGGCGGCCCACCGCGCGTATCCAGGTATGGGCCACGGGCGGGACCTTCGGCGGATCGACGATGGGCACGGGATTCACCTGCCGAACCTCGACCGCGCGCTCGGTGAGGAGCCACGGACGATCTTCCGGCCGCAGCCTATCGACCTCGGCCTTGCGCTGATCGAGCTCGGAGGCCAGGCCCTCCGGCCCGGGCACTTCCGGCATGGCCTCGTGCTGATGCACGTGGCTCGGGGGCGGCTCCGCCGTGAAGGACGCCGTCGCCACCAGGATCTCGCGATCCCCCTGCCACGCGGAGAGCTGCCGCTGGGCGAAACGCCGGCCGTCGCGCAGCCGGCGCACGCGGTACTCGATGGGGGCCATCGGATCGCCCGGCGCCAGGAAGCTCACGTGGAGACTGTGGCAGCGCCGATCCGTCGCGGTCATTCCCCCGGCGACAAGGGCCTGGGCGAGGAGGTCCCCGCCGAACATGCGCGGCCGCGTGCGCTCGATAGCCCGACCCTCGAAGCGATCCTCGTCGAGGCGGGTCAGCGTGAGCCCTTCGAGCAGCGAGGCGAGAGGGTCCATGGCCACGGGGCAGCATTATACTGGGCCGAGCGAGAGGAGGAGCTGCCCATGCCCACGCGCCACCCACTCGATGCCGCCAACCCCTTCGCCTTCCGTCTCCGTCCCGGCATGCGGCAGGGCCTCGCGACCGAGACCCCATTGCCCACGCGTCTCGTCTCCAACGAAGAATTCCCGCCCCTGCCGCAGACACCGGAGCAGGCGCAGGTCGAGCATCGCATCCTCGCCGACGCGGGGCGGATGGCGCCGCGGCTCGGCCTCTCCCGCCGCGACTTCCTGCGCACCGGCGGCGGCATGGCCACCGCGCTGCTCGCCATGAACGCGGTGTACGGGCGCTTCTTCGACGTGCTGCCGGTGGAGGCGGCGGAGGCCGCGGCCTTCCAGGAGCGCGCGGGGGCGCCCTACTTCATCTTCGACCTACAGCTCCACTACGTGGGTTCGGCCTACGATCCCGCTGGCGACGCGGGCCGGCGGGGAGGCGTCCCCAAGGGGGCGCTGCTGGGCCTCCGCCGCAACTCGAAGCGCCTCAACCCCAAGCTTGCCGGCGACACCGGCACCTTCGCCGATCTGTCCTGGTCCAACATGGTGAAGGAGGTGTTCCTCGACAGCGAGACCGCCATCGGCCTCATCTCCACGCCGCCGGGCCCCTATCCGCAGGAAGCGGTGGTGCCCCCCAAGGAAATGACGCACATCCGCGACGAGATCAACCGCGTGACGCAGTCGCGCCGCATGCTCGCGCACGGGCTCATCACGCCCCAGCTCGGCCAGGCCGATCTCGACTTCATGGACCAGCAGGCGCAGACGCTAAAGGTGGACGCGTGGAAGGGCTACACGGGCGCCGCGCCCCAAGGGTTCAGCCACGGCTGGTTCGTGGACGACGAGAAGATCGCCTATCCGATGCTGGAGCGGTCGCGGAAGCTCGGGGTCAAGCGCATCTGCATCCACAAGGGCCTGCCGCTGGGTCCGGTCGCCGACTACAACCATCCGCGCGACATGATCAAGGCCGCGCGCGACTTCCCCGATCTGGACTTCATCGCGTATCACGCCGGCCTGCAGTCGGTGGCGGGCGTCGGCCAGGGGCCGGACATTCCCTGGACCACGGAGTTCTGCCAGATGCGGAAGAAGCAGCCCGCGCTCAAGAACACGTACATGGAGCTGGGCTCGACCTTCGGCCAGCTCGTCACGTACAACCCCACCGCGTGCGCCCACCTCCTCGGCCAGGCCATCGACGCCTTCGGCGCGGATCACGTGCTCTGGGGCACCGACTCCATCTGGTACGGGACTCCCCAATGGCAGATCGAGGCCTTCCGCCGCTTCGAGATTCCGCAGACCCTCATCGACCAGCATGGCTACGCGCCGCTCACCCGCGCGGTCAAGGAGCAGATCTTCGGCCTCAACGCCGCGCGCCTCTTTGGCGTCGACGTGAACGCCAAGAGGAACGAGATCCCGACGGACTACCTCTCCCGCATCAAGATGGCGTACCTCGACGACGGGCGGCAGCCCAGTCATCGCTGGTACGGGTGGGTGACGAGCTAGGGTTCCTCCCGCCGCACGCCACATCCGGGCTGAAGTATCTACTCAAGATTGACCTCCTTTGCTTTGATGGGCAGCCAGGCGTTTCCAGGCCGTCCGACCGGAGGGGGGACCATGATCAAGCTTAGCGATGTGAAGGTGCGGCCGCAGTATCGGACGCGGGTTCGGTATCGCCTGCTCGTTCTAGAGTATGCGTGGCAGCACGGGCCCGCCGCCGCGGGGCGCCACTACGGCTTGAGTGCTCGGACGATTCGGCGGTGGCGGAAGCGCTGGCGGCGCGGCGGCGTCGAGGGGCTGGTGCCGGCCTATCCCCGGCACCGGGCGCGACGGGTGCCGCCCGCGGCCGTCGAGCTGATCCGCCAAGCGCGCCAGGAGCTCGGCTACGGGGCGGCGCGCGCGCGGCTCTGGCTGCAGCGCGTGCACGGGGTCCGGCTCGCAATGGGCACCATTCAGCGAGTGTTTCGGGACATGGGGCTGCCCCGCCTGCGGCGGACCCGCAAGCGGGAACCCCGCCAGATGAAGCTCTTCGAGAAAGCGGAACCGGGCGAGTCGATTCAGGTCGACGTGAAATACGTGCAGATCGCGGGCCGCTGGGCGTTTCAGTACACGGCCCTGGACGACTGTACGCGCTTCCGCGTCCTGCGGCTCTACCGACGTTTGCATCACCGCTCGAGTCTCGCCTTCCTCGCCGAGCTTCGGCAGGCCTTCCCGTTCCCCATCAAACGGCTGCAGTGTGATCATGGGCAAGAGTTCTCCTTCGCCTTCGTCCTGGGGGTCGAAGCCGCCGGGATCCGCCACCGGTACATTCGGCCCCGCCGGCCGCAACAGAACGGCAAAGTCGAGCGGAGCCATCGGATCGATCAGGAGGAGTTCTGGGGCCGACAACCGTTCGCGAGCTTCGAGGCGGCCAGTGCCGCCCTTCAGGGCTGGGAGACCAGGTACAACTATCAACGCTTCTCGCTGGCCCTTGAGGGCCGCACACCGGCCGAAAAACTTGCCGCGCTTCGACCACCCGTGCGGGCAGCCTAGGCGTCTCGTGTCTGCGTACACTCGACACCCGAACCCGGGGGTCAATCTTGACGAGACCCTACACACGCCACATCCGGGCTTGACCTGGGGATGCGGCCCCACTATGGTGGGGCCGCGTCGTGGCGGTGCCTCGAAGGCGAGCGTAGCGGGAGGGATACTCCGACCGGCCAGCGACACCACCCCCAACCTTCTTTCGCGGAGGAGTCTGCCATGTCGACGGACGAGCGAATCACTGACGAAGCAGGGAATGGACGTCGGGACTTCCTGAAGGGCGTGGTGGCGGTGGGTGGCCTGGCCGCCTCCGCCGTCGGCGCCCAGCTCTCGTCGGTGACGAGCGCCCAGGCTCAGCCCGGCCGCGTGCCCGGCACGACCAATCACTACTATGTCCCGGCCACCGACAAGACGGTGCACTGGGGCTACTTCAGCAAGCTCCTCAAGCCCCAGGTCGAGGTGAGCTCGGGCGACTACGTCACGCTCGAGACCATCACGCATCACGCCAATGACGACGCGGACCGGATGGTGAAGGGCGACCCCGGCGTGGAGAGCATCTACCACTGGGACCGTAACGGGAAGAACGTGGACCGGCGCGGCGCCGGGCCCATGAATCCCACGCTGTTCGGCCGCGGGGCCGGCGAAGGCCTCGGCGTCCACATCTGCACGGGTCCGGTGGCGGTCCGCGGCGCCATGCCGGGCGACATCCTCGAGGTGCGTATCGTCGACGTGAAGCCGCGGCCGTGCGCCAATCCTCTGTACAAGGGCAAGGCGTTCGGCAGCAACGCCGCCGCGTGGTGGGGATTCCACTACAAGCTGCTCGAGACCGACCCCAAGCCCCGCGAGGTGATCACCATCTACGAGGTCGACGCCACTGGCGAGCGCAACTGGGCGAAGGGCGTGTACAATTTCCAGTGGACGCCGCAGACGGACCCCTTCGGCGTGGTTCACAAGATCATCGACTATCCCGGCGTGCCCGTGGACCACAAGACCGTGCAAGAGCGGCACGGCATCCTGAAGAACATCCGCGTCCCGATCCGCCCCCACTTCGGCGTGCTCGGGCTGGCGCCGAGCGAGGCCGACTACGTGGACTCGATCCCGCCCAACTACGTGGGGGGCAACATCGACGACTGGCGCATCGGCAAGGGGGCGACCATGTACTACCCGGTCGCGGTGCCGGGTGCGCTGCTCTCGGCCGGTGACCCGCACGCTTCCCAGGGCGACTCCGAGCTCTGCGGCACCGCCATCGAGTGCTCGCTCACCGGCACCTTCCAGCTCATCCTCCGGAAGAAGGACACGCTGGCGGGCACCGCGCTGGCCGGCCTCGAGTACCCGCTGCTCGAGACCCAGGACGAGTGGGTGCTGCACGGCTTCAGCTATCCCAAGTACCTCACCGATCTCGGGGCGAAGGCGCAGTCGGACATCTACTCGAAATCCTCGGTGGACCTCGCCATGCAGGACGCCTTCAGGAAGGCGCGCCATTTCCTCATGAACACCCGCGGCCTGTCGGAGGACGAGGCGAACTCGCTCCTGTCGGTCGGCGCGGATTTCGGCATCACCCAGGTCGTGGACGGTAACTGGGGCGTGCACGCGATCATCAAGAAGGCGCTCTTCGCCGGCGAATAGTCCGTCCTGCCGTTCTCTCCTCGACGCCGGCCCCGGCGCCCACACGCCGGGGACCGCGGGTCTGCTATCATCGACGCAATCGCCCTCATGACCCCACCGACAGCGTCGTCGGCCCGCATCCCGAGCCGCGCCAGACTGATGACCACGCTCTTCGTGGCCCAGGTCTGCGGCAGCACGGGCCACTCGATGAGCCTCGCCGTCGGCAGCATCCTCGCCGCCAGCCTCACCGGCACCAACACCTGGTCGGGCCTCCCCGTCTCGGTGGGCGCGCTGGGCACCGCGCTCGCAAGCTGGCCGCTCGCGCGCTTCATGGGCCGCGCCGGGCGCCGCCCGGGGTTGACGCTGGGCTACGGCCTCGCGGTGGCGGGCGCGGTCATCGGCATGCTGGGCGTGATGATGGGCAGCTTCGCGGTGATGCTCGTCGGCATGGCCTTCTTCGGCATCGGCAACACGTCGAATCTCCTCGCGCGCTATGCGGCGGCCGACATAACCGCGCCGGCCGGGCGCGGCAAGGCCATGGGCATCATCGTCTGGGGCTCGGCGGCCGGCTCCATGATCGGGCCGATGCTGATGGACCCGGCGCTGCGCGTGGGCGCCGCGCTCGGCATCGCGTCCACGGCGAGCGCCTTCCTCGTGAGCGTGGCGGGCTACAGCGTCGCCGCCCTATTGAACGCCGCGCTGCTGCGGCCGGATCCCCTGGCCATCGCGCGCGAGCTCGAGGGGCAGCCGAGCGCCGCACGCGAGGCGGCGTCGCGGCCCGTCGATCGTGCGCGGACGTTCGGCGAGCTGCTGGGCGACCTCCGGGTGCAGATCGCGCTCACCACGCTGATGGTGAGCCAGTTCGTGATGATCGCCACCACGTCCACCTCGCCGGTGTATCTCCACGACCAGGGGCACCGGGTCGGTGTCATCGGCATCGCGGTGGCCCTGCACCTCGCCGGGATGTACGTGTCCTCGCCGCTCTCCGGCTGGCTCAGCGATCGCTTCGGGCGCCTGCCCATGATCGGGCTCGGCGCGCTCGTCCTGATCGCGGCCGTGATGCTGGCCGGTCTGGCGCCGGGGACCAATGGCCCGCTGGTGATCCTCGGCCTCTTCGTGAACGGAATCGGCTGGAATCTTGCCTTCGTCGCGGGGAGCGCGCTGCTGACCGACGCGCTCGCGCCCGCGGAGCGCGCATCCATCCAGGGCCTCGCCGATCTGTTCATGGGGCTCATGGGCGCTCTCGGCTCCGCGGTGGGCGGGATGATCCTCGGGCTCTGGGGGTTCGCGATCCTGAATGCGGTGGGGGCGGTCCTCACGTTCGGTCCGCTCGCCGTCACGCTCGTGCGGCGGCCGGCGCTGGCGACCGCCTCGGCGCGCACGCCTCTGCTATAGTCGGGGAAGCTCCATGGCCTCCTCGCCTCGCGTCTTCTACGGCTGGTGGATCACGGTGTCGTTCGCGGTGATGGTCTTCATGTCCGCCGGCATCCGTCACGCGGTGGGCCCGTTCCTCAAGCCGATGGTGGCCGACCTCGGCGTGGACCGCGCGGCGTTCTCCCTCGTGATCGCGCTGGGGCTCTTCCTCTACGGTGCGTTCATGCCGTGGGTGGGGAGCCTCGCCGATCGCCTCGGGCCGCGCATGGTGACCTCCGCGGGCGCCCTGCTGCTCGCGATCTCGCTCGCGCTGGTCGGGTTCTGCCAGAACCTCTGGCAGCTCGCGCTGATCTACGGTGTCGTCGCGTCCATCGGGCTCGCCGCCACCGGACCCGTCGTCGCCAACGCGGTGGTATCGCGCTGGTTCAACCGGCGGCGCGGGATGGCGGTGTCGCTGCTCGGCAGCGCCTCGATGACGGGCATGAGCCTGCTCGTGCCGGTGGTGGCCTGGCTCATCGAGACCTACGGGTGGCGCGCCACCTACGGCATCATGGGCGGCGCGGTGCTTCTCGGCATGCTGCCGCTCTGCCTCCTCGTCGTGCGCGACACGCCGGAGTCCATGGGTCTCGGCGCCGATGGGGACGCGCTCGCCCCGGAGGCGACGAGGGTCGCGCCCGTGCGCACGCCCGCGAGCGCGGCGCTCCGCACGGTGGCGTTCTGGCAGCTCGCGGGGTCGTTCTTCACCTGCGGCTTCTCCATGAGCCTCATCTCGTCGCACGGCGTCCCGATGCTCACCGACCACGGCTACACGCCGATCTTCGCCTCGTGGATCATCGGCGTGCTCGGCGTGTCCAGCATCGTGTTCACGATGGGGCTCGGCGCGGTCGCCGACCGCTATGGCGCGCGGCCGGTGCTGGGCAGCATCTACGCGGGGCGCGCGCTCATCTTCGCGGGCCTCTACTTGATCCGCGACAATCCCTGGGCCATCCTCGCCGTCGCCGCGGTGGGCGGCGCCACCATCGCCGGGTCCATGTCGATGACGTCCATGCTCACCGCGAGTATCTACGGGCGTTACTCGGTGGGCTCGATCCTCGGCGTGATCTTCCTCTGCCATCAGACCGGCGCCGCGCTGGGCTCCTCGATCGCCGGCGCCCTCTTCGAATCGACCGGCGGCTATGGCGTCATGTACACCGTCGCCTGCCTGTTCCTGCTCGCCGCGGCGCTGGTCAGCCTGCGCGTGGACAGCGGGACGCGGGTGGTGCGCTGGGTGCCGCGCCGTGTGGGCGCCTGAACGAAAGGAGACGTGACATGCCGGACGTGCTCACCGTCGTGGCGAAGATCCGGGCGGCCAAGGGCAAGGGCGACGCGCTCGCCGCGCTCTTGAAGGAGCAAGTCGCCGCGGTGAAGAAGGCCGAGCCGGGCTGCCTGGTCTACCGCCCGCACCGCTCGACCAAGGACCCTGACCTCTTCATCTTCTACGAGCAGTACAAGGACGACGCCGCCTTCGACGTGCACCGGAAGGCCCCGCACCTCGCCGCCTATCGCGAGCGGCGGGAGAAGGAGGGGCTCACCGAGGGCCCGGCGGAAGTCGAGATCTACCGCTCGATCACCGACTAGGCGGCCCTCGGCGCTCGGCGGTCGTCACCGCCCGGTGAAATGCGGCATGACCTCCTTGCCGAGCCAGGCGAGCTGCTCGACCATCACCGCCTTGGGCGTGCCCATGCTGTTGGAGAGGTGCACGTACTCGAGGCCGGGGAAGCGCGACTCGAGCTCGCGCAGGTAGGCCACCAGCTCCTCGGGCGGGCCGGCGAACCACGCGCCGACCTTCATGTAGTCCTCGACGGTCGGCACGCCCGCCGCGCGCCAGCCGGCCCGCTCGGTCGAGGCGGCGAGCTGGGTCGGCGTGATGCCGGGCACGAAGCCGAGGGGGCCGAACATCTTCACGTGCTCCTCGTAGAAGGGGGTGATCTCGCGGATACCGCGCTCGCGCGAGTCGGCGAGGTAGTAGAAGATGCCGAGGCTCAGTCCCTCGCCGAGCTTCCAGTCCTTGCCCGCGCGCTGGGCGGACTCCCGGAACGCGTAGATGGACTTCTCCGCCATGGTGGCGGCGCCGCCGCCGATCAGGCCTTTGATCCCGTGCTTGTGCATGAAGTCGAGGCCGCGCGCGCTCGCGCTCACCACCGGCTGCCATGTCTCCACCGGCAGATGGAGGGGCCGCGGCACCAGCGTCAGCTCTTTGAGCTCGTAGCCGCGATACGGCACCGCCGGCGGCAGCGTGTAGTGCGTGCCCTGGTGCGAGAAGGACTCCGAGTTGAAGGCCTTCATGATGATCTCGACCTGCTCCTCGAAGAGCGCGCGATTGGCCTCCTGATCGAGCATGGGCGCGCCGAACGTCTCGACCTCTCGCGTGTGGTAGCCACGGCCCACGCCGAACACCGTGCGCCCCTTGGTGAGGATGTCGGCGGTGGCAAAGTCCTCGGCGAGCCGCAGGGGATGCCACATGGGGGTGATGTTGAACCCACAGCCGATGCGGAGGCGGGAGGTGAGGTGGGCGAGATGCACGGCCGCCATCAGGATGTTCGGGATGACCTCGTAGCCCTCGTGCTGAAAGTGATGCTCGGCGAGCCACAGGGTGTGGAACCCGTGATCGTCCATGACCCGCGCGATGGCCTCGGTCTTCTCGAACACCGAGGCGAGGTGCGCGTTCGAGTAGCGGCGCTCGTTGGCGGGCGTGGCGTCCTGGCCGATGTCGCCCAGGTCCACGTGGCCGGCATACACATTGGAGAACTTGGTGATCATGGGGGCTCCTCCCTGGGGGCCTATCCTACCTCAGCGCCTAGGACCAAGGTCCCACGCGACCCCTGGGCCCGTGCGGAGTAGACAGGAGGGAGCCATGGCCGCCCGGATCCGTATGGCGCTGCTCGCTGCGTCGACCGCGCTCCTGACCGCGTGCGGCTCGCCGCTCTACGTGTGGGACACCCACACGACCTCCATGCCCCGCGCGCGCGGGCTGGAGCTCGCCGAGGTGGGGCGCCAGCCCGTCGCCGTGCTGCCCGTCGTCGCGCCGGGCGCGCTCCAGGGGTTCAGCGCCTCGGTGTCCCACGCCCTCGTGCGGACGCTGCCGGAGATCTCGCTCCCGCTGAGCGCCCTCGCCACGCCCGACGTGGTCAACGTGGTCAACACCCGTGGCCTCGCCGCCGACTACGCGGATCTCCTGGGCGGGTTCGGCCGCAGCGGCATCCTGGAGCGCGAGCGGCTGGGGCGCCTCGGGACGGCGCTGGACTGCCGCTATGCGCTGCTGCCAGGCATTTCGGCCTTCGATCATTCCCTTCTGGACCGCTTCGAGATGTTCGGGGTCAAGATCGTGAGGACCCGGGTGCTCGTGCTGCGGCTCTGGCTTCAGCTCTGGGACACGCGCACGGGCGAGCTCGTCTGGGAGTCGGCGGGGGAAGGGGCGGTGGTGACCGAGCTCGCCAACAGCAGCCGGGTCATCGCGGTGGACGAGGTGGCGCAAAAGATCTGGAAGCGCATGCTCGAGGACGGGCTGGTGGCGGGCAAGCTCTCCTCGCGTGCGCCTATTCCGTGCGAGATCTGTTGATCTTTGCCCGACTTCCGTTCAAGACTGATCGCATGACCCGCACCGATCGCTACGGCCTGCCGCTGACCACGTCCTCGCCCGTCGCCGCCGAGCAGCTCCAGCTCGGCATGGATCGCCTCCTCGCCTACGGCCGCGGCGCCGACACCGCGTTCGCGGCCGCGCTCGCCGCCGACGAGGGCTTCGCGATGGCCCACGCGGGGCAGGCCCTCCACCATTTCTTCATGGCCGACGGCGCGGCGGCGCGGGCCGCCGTCGCTCGCGCGCGCGAGCGCGTCGGGGGCGCCAGCCGCCGTGAGCAGCAGCACGTGGAGGCCCTCGGCGCGATCGTGGGCGGGGAGACGGCGCGCGGCCTCGCGCTGATCGAGGCGCACACGCGGGACTTTCCGCGCGACGCCCTGCTCGTGAAGCAGGCCAGCAGCAGCATCGGCTTCAGCGGGCGCGCCGATCGCGAGGCGTATCGCACCGGCTATCTCGAAGCCCTCGCGTCCGCCTTCGGCGATGACTGGTGGTTCCAGTCGGAGCTGGCCTTCGTCTATCACGAGACGGGGCGCTTCGCGGAGTCCCAGGCGCTGTCCGAGCGCTCGCTCGCCCAGTACCCGGCCAACGCCAATGCCAGCCACAACATCGCCCACGTCTTCTTCGAGACGCTCGATCATGACGGCGGGGTGGCGTTCCTCGAGCAATGGCTCGAGGGCTACGACCGCGATGCTCCCTATCACTGCCACCTCGCCTGGCACCTCGGGCTCTTCGAGCTGCACCGCGGCCGCATCGACCGCGTGCTCGAGATCTTCGACCGCGACATCCAGCCCGCGTCCAATCCCCGGCTCGCGGTGATGGATGGGCCCGCCGCCCTCTGGCGGCTCCGGCTCTACGGTCACGACGAGGGCCGCGCGCGCTGGACGCCGCTCGCCGCGCTGGCCGCGAAGGTGGCGCGGCCCGGCTTCGTGTTCGGCGACGTGCACGCCGCGCTCGCCTATGCGGCGAGCGGGGACACGCAGGCCATGACGGCGCTGCTCGACAGCCTGCGCGCGCTCGCCGGGAAAGGCCACCCCGTGGCGCAGGTGGGCTATCCGCTCGCCCAGGGCATCGCCGCTTTCGCGGCGGGTGATCATGCCGGCGCGCTTCGTCACTTCGAGCCCATCGAGGCCGAAATCCACCGCATGGGCGGCAGCCATGCCCAGTGGGAGATCATCGAGGAGACGATGGTGGTCGCGTACCTGCGTCTCGGTCGCGCCGAGGACGCCGCGCGGCTCCTCCGCAAGCGCCTGGCCCGACGGCCCACCCCGCAGGACGCGCGCTGGCTCGACGCCGCCGAGGCGCGCGCCGCGCGCTAGCGCGATGCCGGTCGCCTTCCGAGGCGAGGGCGAGGTGCTGGACGCCGACGGCGTCGCCGCGGCCTGCGACATGCTCGGGGTGCGCGCCGCCGAGCTGTGGGCGGTACTCACCGTGGAGACCCGAGGCTGCGGCTATCTCGCCGACCGCCGCCCCCTCATCCTCTTCGAGCGCCACTACTTCAGCCGCCTCACCAAACGGCGCTTTGACGCAAAATATTCAGACGTCAGCAATTCCCAGTGGGGCGGCTACGTGGGCGGCGCCCGCGAGTACGACCGCCTCGCCCGTGCGATCAAGCTCGACCGCGCGGCGGCGCTCCGCAGCGCGTCCTGGGGGCTCGGCCAGGTCATGGGGGACAACTTCAAGGCCGCCGGATTCGTGGACGTGGAGCCGCTGGTCAGCGCGTTCGTGGCCTCGGAGAACGCTCAGCTCGCCGGCATGGCGTGCTTCATCGGAGCCATCGGCGCCGCCGCCCACCTGCGCGCCCACAACTGGCCGGCCTTCGCCGCCGCGTACAACGGCCCCGCCTACGCGCAGAACTCCTACGACGAGCGGCTGCGCGCGGCGCATCAGAAGTACGTGACGGGCGCGCTGCCCGATCTCGCCGTGCGGGGCATCCAGGCCTATCTCGTGTATCTCGGCTACAACCCCGGCCCGGTGGACGGCGTGGTGGGGCGCTTCACGCGCTCGGCCCTGCGCATGTTCCAGGAGAAGGAAGGGCTGCCGATCCGCGAGGCGTTCGACGCGGACATGCTGAAGGCGGTGCGAGAGCGAGCAGTGCGCGGAGCCTGAGCGCGCGCCCGACGCGCGGGAGGAGGGACGCATGCGGTTGATCGTCTGGATCCTGCTGGCGCTGTCGGCGATGGGGTGCGCGCGCGCGGTGAGCGACCGCGAGCTGCAGCGCGTGGCGCGCGACTGGTCCATGGTGATCCGGGCCAGCCAGGTCCTGCCCGTCTACCCGCTCACCGAGGATCTCCAGCCGGGCGACATCTTCCTCGTCCAGACCACGGTGGAGGACCAGGCCAAGACTTACCGCGAGCGCGGCTTCATGCCGTTCGACAATCTCATCTATCGGCTGGACCCGAAGGGCTACGAGACGTTCTATCGCCAGTCGTTCGAGGCGGGCGACGCCCAGCATCCGCTGCCGAAGTTCTGGCTGGAGCCCGGCAAGCCCGCGTCGTGGACGCTGGCCCCGAACGCCTCCTTCCCCACCTACTCCTTCTCGGCGCGGCGCGGCGGCGGCTTCAACGTGGCGCTGCCGGTGCAGGGGATTCCCGTGGGGCTCTCGCTCCTCGGGGGCGATGCGACCCAGGGCACGATCACGATCGCGGAGGCGCGCACCTACGGCGTCGACACCATCTCGCTCTACGAGGACGTGCGGCGATGGGCCGAGGCGAACCGCCCGTTCCTCCAGTTCTTCGGCGGCGAGCCAGGGAAGACCAACTACGTGCGTGTGGTCTCGCGGGTCTACATCACCGGCCGCATCAACGTATCCCTCCAGGGGTCGAAGAGCTCGGGGCTCACCGCCTCCGGCGGGGCGTCCAAGCCGGTGGACCTGGTCGTCCCGAACGCCGGGACGGATCCCGCCAAGAACACGCTCGAGGCCTACACGAGCAATATCGAGAAGCTGAACGCGATGATCGCGGCGGCGCTGGAGCGCGCGGGCGGGAGCAATCTGGTCCCCGGGGGCACGGTGAAGGTGGTGTCGGCCTCGTCCAGCAGCATCTCCCTCGCCGAGGACTTCGCCCGTCCACTCGTCATCGGCTATCTCGGCTTCGACATGGCCATCGGGCCGGGCGGCGTGCTCGGCCCGCCCATTCCCACCCACGCCGTGCTCGAGCGGGGCGTGAGCCCGGCGCTGCGCGGCGATCTCGGCGTGCGCCTGTCCTCCACCGCCGCCATGGCGTCTGACTATCAGACCCTCAAGACGCTCTCCGCGCGCGGCGACACCGGGGCCCGCGGCCTCGTCACCGAGCTGGACGCGCTGGCGCCGCTGGTGCCGGCCGCCTATCCCTGCAATCTGCTCGGCCAGCGGAACCCCGGCGGGCCGCTCGAGGTCATCGCGGCGGCCGGCCGTCCGGCGGAGATAGGCACGGGCTTCGAGCGCGTCACCACTTACCGCGGCCGGCTCTTCGCGTCGATCAATGCCATCAAGCGGACGCAGGCCGACCCGGCGGCGCCGGTCGCGGGCTTCGCCGCGCGCGGGCCGGACGCCGATGCCTATCTCCGGGAGCAGCTCGCGGCGAACGAGGCGGCGCTGAAGGCGCTCGACGACCAGATGCAACAGCACGGCACGCTCTTGACCCGCGCCAAGGTGTACCTGGCCGGGGTGGAGGGCTAGGTGATGGGCAAGCCCAAGAAGAAAAAGACGGCGCCGGCGGCCGCCGCGGCCGCCGCCAACGGAGGCGGCGGGCTGGTCGAGACCACGCTATTCGAGCCCGACGCAGAGACGACGGACCCGGGCAAGAACGCGGCGCTCGCCACCTTGCTCAACACGGCGTGGCGGGCCCTCGCCCTCGTGCGCGTCGAGCGCATCGAGATCGGCGACCGCGGCTGGCGCGCCGTCTTCCGCGAGAGCGTCTAGTCGAGCCCGGGCGGCCGTGCGGGCGGCACCGGCACCACATCGAGCAGGGGCGGCGCGGTCCGCGGCGCCCGGCGGGCAGTCTCTTCCAGATCGGGCGTGGCGCGCCGCATCTCCTCGGTGATGCGCGCGGCCTCGATCGCGGTGCCCACGACCCGCGGCGTGATCACCAGCACCAGCTCCGTCTTCTCGATCTTCTCCTCCTTGAAGCCGAAGAGGAAGCCGAGAACCGGGATGCGGTGGAGGAACGGCACACCGTTCTGCGTCGTCGTGCGCCGGTTCTGGATGAGGCCGCCGAGCACGAGGGTTTGGTTGTTCAGCAGCACCACCGAGGTTTCTGCCTCTCGCTTCGTGAACCGCGGGGAGTTGATGGGCGGAGGCTCCGGCTGGCCGACCTCGTTGACCTCCTGCTTGACGTCCAGCGCCACCGTGCCCTGCTCGCCGATGCGCGGGGTGACGGTGAGGACGACGCCGGCATCGCGGTATTCCACGGTCTGGGTTATCGCATTGCCCGTAATGCCGCCGGTGGCCACCGGTACTTGCTGCGACGTTACGATCGGCACCGACTGCGAGACATTGATGACCGCTTTCTTATTTTCAGTGGTCATGACCGCGGGATTCGACAGCACGTTCACGAGATTGTGAGCGGCGAGCGCGTTGAGCGCAGCGAGGAAGCGGTCGGTAGCGAAGGCGAACATGCTCAGGCCCGCGGGGACGGGCCCGCCGAGAGGGATGAGGCTCTGCGGCGGGATGCCGGGCAGGAGCCCAGAGGGCGAGGACGTGGCGGTGAACTTCCCGCTGCGCACCGCCCAATCCATGCCGAGCTTGGTGTCGTCAGTGAGGGTGACTTCGACGGCGAGCACCTGGATTAGCACCTGGCGCGGCATCTTGTCGAGCTGCTTGATCGTCTCCTGGATCTCCTGCCAAAGCCGCGGATAGGTCGTCACGATCACGGCATTAGTCACCTCATCCGCGATGAAGCGGATCTCGGGCCGGGCCATCAGAGCGTCCGGGGGGAGGCTCACCGGCACCGCGCCGGGGGAGACGGACGGGATCGAGGGCGGCGACAGCGGGGGAATGGGGCCGCCCGCGATGTCTCGCGCGATCCCGCTGCCCCCGCGTGGCGTCTGGGTGCCGGTAATGGCCACGCCGCGGTCGCCTCGGCCGTAGATGGCGTCCAGCGTAGTCGCCAGATCTCGCGCCTTCGTGTTCTCGGCGAAGTGAACGAACACCTGCTGTCCGCCGCGCATGTTCACATCGAGTCGCTCGACGAGGCGGCGTATCGCCTCCAGATCCTGCTTGCGCGCGTGGACGACGAGGGAGTTCGAGCGGCGCTCGGCAATGATGAGGGGCGGGCGCTCGGACCCGCCACCCACAGACCCGCCGCCCACCTCGCCCCCGACGCTGGGTGGTCGGGGCGCCGCGCCCGGCGCGGCCGGCGCCAAGGGGACACCGGGCGCGACGACGGCGCCGCCGCCGCCGCGGGCGCGGCCGCTGACGAACATCTGGTTGAGCAGCTGGGCCAGATCCTGCGCGTCGGCGTGCTGGAGCGGGATGATCTGCGGCTCTTCGAGGGCCACCGGCACGTCCATGACCTTCACGATGTCGAGCAGGCGGCGGATGTTGGAGGCGGTGTCGGTGAGGATCAAGATATTGGTCTCGCGATGGGCGCTCACCGAGCCCTCCGCGGCCACGAAGGGACGCAAGATCGTCACCGCGTCCGCGGCGTTGAGGTAGCTCAGCGGCACGACCTGGGTCACGATCTCACCGCCTACCCCACCCGGCGCGGGATCGCGCCCCACCACCGTACGCACGGCGTTCTGGGGCGCACCATCGCGCGTGATGATGCGATAAACGTTGTCAGTCTTCACCGCAGCGAGACCATTGACGTCCAGGACCGTCAGGAGGAAGGCCATCAGGTCTTCTCGGGGAATCTTGCCGACGGTCTGGAGTGTCACCTTGCGGCCCCGCACGTTCGGCCCGAACACATAGTTGAAGCCGACGATCTCGGCCGCGGCCTGGATCACCACCTCGATGTCGGCGTTGTCGAAGTTCAGCACGACCGTGCGCGGCGGGTCGGCGGCGGTGGCGGACGCCGTCATGAGGAGGACCAGCAGAAGGACGCGCGCGAGCGTTCTCATTGCGGCCCTTGGGGCGGCGTGCGCGGCGGCAGCTCAGCCGCGGGTGCTGGGGGGACACCGGGGGTGGTCGGAGCCGCCGGGGGCCCGGGTCGGGGCTTGGCGGGATCCTTCAGCATGATCTCCACGAGGCCTTCGGGCCGACCGATCACGACTCGATCTTCGAGAATGCGCACGAGCCTTCCTCCTCCAATGGGGTCGCCGAGCGCATAGCCGGACACGCGCCGGGTCGCTCGATCCTCAATATAGGCGCGACTCTGCGGTCCGTCCAGCACCACGCCATGCAGGAATGGGCGAGTCTCTGTGGCGGCGAACGTCGTGGTCTCGGTCGACTCACTGCGCGACGCCGAGAAGAGATTGCGCATCGCGATGATCGTGTACTGTGCGGTCTCCACCGGGCCGAGCGGGCGGCGGCCGACGACCATGACCGGGATCGGCGCCGGCTCGGCGAGTGCCGGCGGCGGCGGCAGGGGCCGCGTTCGCGTGAGCTCGCGTACCAGCCCGCCGCCGGCGGCGACGGCGAGCAGGGCGAGAATCACTCCGGGTACCCAACGCGCGGCGGTGGCGATCATGTCTGATCTCCAGAGGGCGCTCGCCCCGGTGAGGGAGGCGGGGAGGTTCCGAGCCGTAGATAGCCTGCGACTAGGAGGGTGGCGAGCAGCTCGCGCGGCTGCCCGGACGCCGCCACGCGGATCTTCACGTCCTTCACGGCGACGGTGCTGGTCGCGCGCTCCAGCCGCGCCAGCAGCGTGACGATCTGGCGAATGTTCCCCGCCACGGTCAATTCCAAGGGGATCTCGAGCACGCCCGAGAGCTCCTGAGGCGCCAGGACACGCTCACTGCGCACGTCGACTGCCGAGCCGGTGGCGAGGTCCTTCATGATCTTTTGAAGCGCGGACGCAGCAAGCGGCGCAGTGGGCCCGGGAAGGAGCCCGACCGAGGCCTCGTCGACCTGGCGCTCGAGCGTCTCGAGCTCCCCCGACAGCCGATCTCGCCGCGCGACAAGGGCGCGCCGGCCCTCGAGCGTGGCCTCGCGGGCCAGGATAATGTCGGCCCTCTCGCGCTGGCGAGTGAGCGCGGGCTCGAGCAGCAGCACGTAGCCGCCCACGGCCAGAACGAGGACGAGGCCCGCCGCGATCACGGTGCGCTCCCGCTTCCGAAGGGCAAGCATCCTAGTGCCCCTTCCTGGCCGGCCGGGAAGGCTCGGCGTCGGCGGATGCGCGGACGGGATTCTCCCAGTCCGCATGCAGGCGGAACTGCTCCTTCGCCTGAGCGCGCGTCACCGGGGAAGTGAACTCCACGCGCTCGAGCCAGGGCGAGCCCTCCAGCAGAGAGATCAGCGTGCTCGCGGTCGTCGCCAGACCGGTGACCTCGAGCCCCTCGCGACCCATCGACACCGACTGGACCCAGGCGTCCATCGGCACCAGCTCGGTGAGGTCCTTGAGTACAGGCAGCGGTTGAAGCCCGCCGGACTGGACGGACTGGAGGACGGACAGCAGCTGACGGCGGAGCTGGACGTCGGCGCCGAGCTGCTCCACCGCCTTCACCTCGGGGTCGAGGCGGCGGATCTCGGCATTGAGCCGCGCGAGTTGCGTGCTCTGCTTGTAGCTAGTCGCGAGCAGCAGCGCGAGCCCGAGCCCACCCGCCGCCACCGCCATACCCGCGGTGAAGGTCTGCGCCCAGGAGAGTACGCGCGCGCGCAGGGCGCCCGGCACCAGATCCAGCGGCGGGCGCCGCTGGCCCACCGCGACCGCGAGGGCGAGCAGCGCGCTGCCGCGCTCCTCGAGGGGCAGCCGCTTGATGAGGTGCGCCGCGGTCTTGCCGAGCGGCGGCGCCGCGATCGCCACCCGGAGGCAACCGCGCCGGAAGCTCGAGCGGAAGTCCGGCGTCTCGTCGCCCGAGACCCAGACCGTCTCGCACTGCGTCCAGCCCGCGAGCGGCAGGCTCCGTTCGATCTCCGCAGCCAGCTCCGATCCGGTGCCCCGGGGCACGCTTCGGCTCATCCGCACCTGCCGGCGCTCCAGGAAGAGGAGGATGGTCCGCGCGCCGCGGCCGTGAATCCACACGGCGCGGCTCGGCAGTCGGCCGCGGTCGAGGAGGATCGGCAGCGCATGGCAGGCCACCGTCACCGAGCGCGGCCGCGTGTGGGTGGACTCGGCGAGCCGGAGGGCGCCGTCCACCGTGGGCCCCTCGGTCGCCGCCACCAGCACGCGACCGAGCCCGTCCGTGCCGCCGGGCAGAGGCGTCCAGTCGAAGCGTGTGTCCTCGGCGGCGAACGGCAGATGGCGCTCCAGCTCGAAGGCCACGAGCGACCGGCGGTTTTCCTCCGCGGTGTGCGGCACGTCGATGGCCTTCACCATCACCCGGCTTCGGTCGAGGCCGATCCGGATCGCGCGGGTCTCCAGGCGGCGCGCGCGGAGCTGCGCGGTGAGCCGCGCGGGCAGGGCCTCGTCGGCTCTGAGGCGAAAATACGCCGGCTGTCCGCCCTTGCGGATGGCCGCGACGGCGACGTGCTCGTCCTCGATCACCAGGCCCACGCGCGACCGCTTCATCGTGTCTCTCCGGTGCGCCAGGCCAGCACGGCCAGCCCGAGCGCGTTGAGGGTATCCGCGGGGCCTCTGGAAGGCTGCGGCGAGCGGCGCTGCACCACCGCGACGATGCGGATCGGGCGGCCCTCTGCCCGGCCCTCGGCCTCGATGCGGAACGTGCTGCTGCCTGCCCCAAGCCCGATTCCGGCGAAGCGGGGCGGCACCACGGTGTAGGGCGCGCGGGCGCGCGACTGCACGATGTCGGCAATCGCGGCGTCGGGCAAGCCGAGCGCCGCCAGCACCGGGGCCGACGCGGTGTTGATGTTGATCGTGCTGCGGCCGTGGACGGTGGTGAGGCCGGCCAGGCCCGGCTTTTCCGCGGTACCGTCGTACAGCGCCGGCGTGATCCCCCGGATCTGGCGCAGCTCGGCGACGTCTTGCAGCTGCCCGTTTCGCGCGCGATAGGGCACGGGGAGGCGGAGGTAGTAATCGTCGCTCTCCGCGCCGTTCGCGCGGTGCAGCTCGTCGGCGTCCTTCCAGTCCTCGAGCGAGTCGACCACCACGTCACGCGCCTGCCGGTCCACACCGAGGCTCTCGAGGAGCTTGCGCAGTCGGTCGGGCGTGGTGAGGTTCAGGTTGAGCCGCGCCTCCTCATCGGAGATGCGATAGCTTAGCGTGCCCGCCCCCAGGGGCACGCCCTCGCGATCCAGCGCGGGCAGGGGCTCGGCCAGCGTTGATCCCGGAGTGGTCCGGTAGAAGGTGAGCCGGCCTTTGGCGTCCGCCGCCACCACCGTGGCGCCGCTCGCGATCTCGAGCAGCGCCTGCTGCACGGCAGCTTCCGCCAGGTGCGCGGCGAAACGGTTTTGCTTGAACGCACGCCCGGCGGAGGCCTCGAGCCGCATCGCGAACGCGAACTCGAGCACGACCACGGTCAGGAGCGTGAGCCCGAGCAGCACCGCCATCAGCGCGAAACCTCGCTGATCGGTCGCCGGTCGCGTCACGGGGTCACCGTCCGGATCGGGATGACCACGGGCGGCCCGGAGCCCCGCGCGGTGGTGAGCGTGACCTCCACCGCCGCGGGCAGGCCCTGCTCGTCAACGCCGCTCCAGCGCTCCTTCCATGAGGCGTCCTTCGCGCGGAGGTAGCGGAAGCGGAGCGCGGTGACCGCGGAATCGCTGAGCGCCGGCTTCGTCCCCTCGAGCGGGTCGTGGGCGGGGAGCACGCCCTGCCGAAGCGTGAGCCCCGAGTCCTCAAGGGCGAGGCGCACTGCCACGAAGGCGATGGGCGCCGGCGGCGGCACCGCCGGCGCGGTGGTGACGAAGCCGAGACGCTCGGGCTCACCCTCGAAGACGATACGCATTGAATTCCCGGCGCCGGTGCGATAGGGATGCGCGCCGCCGACTACCTGCTCGAGCATGGCGACGAGGCTCCGCGCGTGCTGCAGGCCCTCGGCCCGCGCCTCACCCTGACGCCACGCCGCCAGTCCCACGCGTACCGCGCCGAACGTGATGCCGAGCGCGGCGGCGGCGATCGCGAGGGCGATGAGCACCTCGATCAACGTGAAGCCCCGGGTTCTGGGCGCGCTCATGAGTCGGGAGCCGTCCGCAACGTGGCGAGGGTCACGGCCGCGCTCCGGCTCCAGCGCACCGTCACCGTGAGCGACAGGAGCCGGGGCCTGGGCCCGGCGGTGGGACGAAGCGCATCGGGCATGCCGACCGTGGCCACGCGGCGCTCCCAGGAGAAACCGCCGTCCGTGCCGGTCTGGACGCCTTCGGCCAGGGGGACCATCTCGCGAACGAGGCGGTCGGCGAGGAGCACCGCGTCTTGATGCATGTCGGACTGCTTCAAGAGCCGCAGGCCCTGCGCGCTCAGCTGGATCAGTGCGACAGCGCCCAGACCCAGGATCACGAGGGCGATCAGTACCTCCAGGAGTGTGAAGCCGCGCTGGCCGCTCACGACTCGCTCCGCCGCGCCGTCACGCGGCCGGTGAAGGGCTCTACCGTCACCGTGTAGACCACGGGCCCGGGAGCCTCCAGCCGGAAGCGGCCTCCGGTCGACGCACCATAGGCGAGGAAGGCGAGGGCGGGCGCGCTCGGCGGATCGGCCTCGATGCGCATCGCGGTGAGCCGCCGAACCGCGCCCGGCTTGGCGACGCGCGGACGTCCGTCGCCGGGGCGTAGTACGAGGGCGCGACCCTCCGCGTCCACCATGACCTCGACGGTGTCCCCCCGCGTGATCGCCTGCTCGCGCGCCGCGCGAAGGAACGACGTGACGCCGGCCACCTCCGTGCGCAGGCGCAGCGACTCGAGGCTTCGTCCCATCGAGGGCGCCACGACCGCCGCGGCCAGCGCCAGCACCAGCATGGTGACCGCCAGCTCGATCAGCGTGAAGCCCCGAGAGGTCCGCATGCTCACCACGACCCGACGTCGGCGTTCTCGCCGTCGCCGCCTGGCGCGCCATCGGCGCCCGCGCTCCAGATGTCGTACTCGCCGTGATCACCGGGGCAGCACTTGTACTGGTAGGGGCGGCCCCACGGATCGGACGGGACCGCGCTCTTCTTGAGATACGGTCCGTTCCAGTTGAGGACATTGGGGTTCTGAACGAGCGCGGTCAGCCCCACTCCAGAGGCCGGATAGGAGCCGACGTCCAGGCGGTACTGATCGAGGGCCGCGCCCAGAAGCTCGATCTGGGCGCGCGCGGTGGCCTGACGGGACTGGCCCACGCGTCCGAAGAGTCGCGGGCCCACCAAGCCGGCGAGCAGGCCGAGGATGATGATGACGACCAGCAGCTCCACCAAGGTGAAGCCGCGGCAGTTCCCCAGGGCGGCACGGAGGTCGCGGCGGCTCACAGCGGCAGCTCGCTGATCGAGAAGATGGCCAGCAGCATCGCGAGCACGATGAAGCCCACGAGGAGGCCCATCACCAGGATGATCACGGGCTCGGCGAGCGCGACGAGGCGGGTGAGCCGCCGCCGCGTATCGGCCTCGAGGACCGCGCCCACCTTGAGCAGCATCTCCTCCAGGCGGCCCGTCTCCTCGCCCACCCGCACCATGTGAACGGCGAGGGCCGGGAAGATCTTCGCGGCGGCCATCGGCTGATGGAGCCCGGCGCCGCGGCGGACGCCGTCGGCGAGGCTGTCGGCGGCGCGTGCGAGCGGCTGGCTGGCGAGCATTTCCTTCACGACGGTGAGGGCGCCGATGAGCGGGACCCCGCTGCGGAGCAGCGTGCCGAGAATGCGCGCGAAGCGGGCGGTCTCGCCCTTGCGCACGACCTCGCCCACCAGCGGCAGGCGCAGGACGAGTTCGTCCACCGCGAGCCGCGCACCGGGCAGTGTGAGGGCCAGGCGCGCGCCGACGGCGGCACCCAGGGCGAGTATCGCGAGAACCCACCAGAAGCGCTGCAAGCCGCCGCTCACCTGGAGGAGAATCTGCGTGGGCAGTGGGATAGCCCCGCCGAGGTCCTTGAAGATGTCGGCGAAGCGCGGGATCACGAACGCGAGTAGGAAGACGACCGCGCCCGCGCCCACGGTGGCGAGCAGCGCGGGGTAGATCAGCGCGGAGGCGACGGTGTCGCGAAGCGCCTGCGACTCCTCGAGGTATTCGGCGAGGCGCTTGAGCGTGGCATCGAGCACGCCCCCCTTCTCGCCCGCCCGCACCATGTTCACGTAGAGCCGTGAGAAGGGACGTGGCGAATGCTGGGCCAGCGCGTCGCCCAGCGAGGTCCCGCCGCGCACCGCCGCGAGCAGGGCGCCGGTCACCGCGCGCAGCCGCGCCGAGGGCGTCAGCTCGCCGAGTATCGCGAGCGCACGGTCCAGGGGCAGACCCGCCTCGACGAGGGTGGCCAGCTCCTGGGTGAAGGCGACGAGGTCGCGGCCGCGCACGCTGCGCGGTGCGAGGGCGTCGAGGCTGAGAGTGAAGCGTTCCCGCTCTTCCCGCGGCGCGACGCGGATCGGGAAGCAGGCGTCCTCGCGCAGCTTCTCCACCACGGTGCGCGCGTCCGGCGCCTCCATGACCCCGTCGAGGGTGCGTCCGTTGCGGTCGGCCGCGCGGTACGCGAAGGTGGTCATGTTGCGGCGTCCTCCTGGGTGATGCGCATGATCTCGTCGACGGTGGTGAGGCCCGCGCACGCCTTCGCCCACCCGTCCTCGCGGAGCGTGACCATGCCGCGCCCCACCGCGTGGCGGCGAAGGGCGCCCGCGGGCGCCTTGGAGAGCACCAGCTCGCGCGCGTCCTCGGTGAGCCGGAGCAGCTCGTAGATGCCGATGCGTCCGCGATAGCCGGTGCCGCGGCAGGCGTCGCAGCCCTGCCCGCGCCAGAGCGGCGTTTCGGAGATGACACCCACACCGAGGGCGAGGAGATCAGCGGGATCCGGCCGGTCGTGGACGCGGCAGGCCTCGCAGATGCGCCGGACCAGTCGCTGGGCCAGCACGCCGATAAGCGCCGAGCATACGAGATACGGCTCGCACCCCATGTCCTGGAGCCGTGTCACCGCCCCCGCGGCGTCATTGGTGTGGAGCGTGGACAGCACGAGATGGCCGGTGAGGGCGGCCTGAATGGCGATCTCCGCCGTCTCGCGGTCGCGAATCTCGCCCACCAGGATTACGTCGGGATCTTGCCGGACGATGTGACGGAGCCCGCTCGCAAAGGTCAGCCCGATCGCCGGGCGGACCGGGATCTGATTGACGCCCTTGAGCTGATACTCGACGGGATCCTCGATCGTGATGATCTTCTGCTCGGGAGCGTTAATCTTGTCGAGCGCCGCGTAGAGCGTGGTGGTCTTGCCAGCGCCGGTGGGGCCGGTGACCAGCACCATGCCGTGGGGCCGGCGCACGAGCGACTCGAACGCAGCGGCAGGCCCCTCGGCGATGCCCAGCCGGTCGAAGGGAAGGAACATGGACGAGCGGTCGAGCAGCCGCATCACGATGGACTCGCCGTGGATGGTGGGTACGGTGGAGACGCGGATGTCCACGCGCCGGCCCCGCGCGCTCAGCCGGATGCGGCCGTCCTGCGGCAGCCGGCGCTCGGCGATGTTCATTTCCGCCATGATCTTGATGCGCGACGTCACCGCCGCCTGGAGCCGGCGCGGCGGGGCCTCCTGGTCGTAGAGGAGCCCGTCGATCCGATAACGCACCCGCAGGTTTTCCTCGAACGGCTCTACGTGGATGTCGGAGGCATCGGCAGCCACCGCTTCGTCGATCAGGAGGTTGACGAGGCGGACCACCGGCGCCTCGAAGGCCATGTCGCGCAGAACGGTGACGTCGTCCGTCTCAGCGGCGGGCTCGGCGCCCGCTTCGTTCTGATCAATGCCGTCCACGATCTTCTGCAGGGGAGTGCCGCTCTCGTAGGCGCGGCCGATCGCCTCGAGGATGGCGTCCGCCGGCGCACGGCAGAGCCGGACGTCAGGCCCCAGGAATTGGCGGAGGTCGTCGAGGAGCAGCGGGTTTGTGGGATCGGCCGCCGCCACCGTGAAGGTGGCGCCCTCGACGGCCACCGGGCAGGCCACGTAGTGCCGGAGATACTGCGGCGACAGCACCTTGACCACCGGCGGCGCTGCCGGCATGTCCTCCGCAGCGAGGAACGGAACCTGGTCCCGCTCGTTCATAGCGACCCGCCGGTTGTCGTCACGAAGCCCTCCCGTGGTCTTGGGTTGTGAAGGACTCCAGAACTCTGCTTCTGAGCAGGTCCACGTGACATCTGGGGCAAACCTTCATGAATTCGTGATCGCCCGTTGATGCGGCCGGTCGGCCCCGCTGAGGACGCGGCACAGGGGCGATACTGAGATCGCGTAGGAGCCGGAGCAAGGAGGTGCGTTCGATGCCAAGGGCCGCCGCGGTGCGGCTGCGGTTGCCGTCGAAGTGAGCGAGGACGTCAAGGATGAACCTCCGCTTGAACGCGCTCACCGCCTCGTGCAGGGAAATCCACGTGTCGGGCATCGCAGGGGTAGTAGCAATCACCGGGCCAGTAATTCTTACCGAGGATATCAAGGATACTCATGGCTTCCGTGACGCTTCGGACACACCCCACTCCGCGAAATTCGTCTAGGTGACACCTGCGTGTCACACACGTAACAGTACATAACTATAGCCTATAGGTTGTAAGGAGGTTCGTGAGAAATAGCGAGACGCAATGAATAGGGAAAGTTTAGTAGGCTAGTGTAAATCCTGGATGTAAATTCGGGCGACATGGTGGTCGATTACATCACCATCAGGACTTACTTCGAACGAAGAGGTGATGATTCCACGCGCGGCTATGAAGTAACCATCGCCCCCAGTTACATTCCAGATTGCCGCGCCATAGGTCCAGCCGGCGATGGGGCTGGGGCCTACGATGCCGCGCCCGATCGTACCGAAAGTTACCGAGCCGGCGCGGCCGTAGGAGATCCTGCCGTCCTCGACAAAGGAGCCGTCGGGAAGGCGCTCGACCCGCGAGTCGAGCTCCGCAGTGTCGCCCGGCAATGGCTCCATGCTCGCCTCGACCCCGCCGGCCGTGAGAATCGCCCGGAGGCTCTGGCTCGGCGCGGTGGTCCGCGCGCGGCGCTGAGATGGTAGGCCAGGAACGGGGCCCGCGCGGCCACGAAACTCGAGGGCGAAGACCAGCTCGCGCACGATCTCAGAACACGATGAGGCCGCGCGCCAGCTCGCCCGCGGCGAGGGCACGGAAGGCCTCGTTGGCCTCCTCGAGGCCGTAGCGGCGATTGATGAGCTGGTCGATGCGGAGCCGGCCCGCGAGGTAGAGGCGCGCCAGCATCGGCAGGTCCTCGCGGGTGCGGGCGCTCCCGTAAGAAGAGCCGCGGATCTCGCGCTCCGCTGTCACCACCGGGCGCACGTCCAGCTGGACGATGGCGCCGGTCTCGGGCACGCCGATGAGCACGCAGACGCCGCCCGGCGCGAGGGCCTCGAGCGCCTGAGTGACGGGCCGCGTGGCTCCGACGGCCACGAATGTGTAGTCGGCCCCGCGGCCGGTAAGTCGCCGAATGGCCGCCACGGGGTCCTCCTTCGAGGCGTCGATGGCATGCGAGGCACCCATGGCGGCGGCGTGGTCGAGCTTCGCCGCCACCGTGTCCACGGCGATGATCGGATGCGCGGCGACCAGGGCACCGCCCTGCACGACGTTGAGCCCGACGCCGCCCACCCCCCACACCGCCATCGAGGCGCCGGCTGGCACCCGGGCGGTGTTGAGGACGGAGCCCACGCCCGTCATCACCGAGCAGCCGATCAGAGCGGCGCGGTCCAGCGGCATGGCGGGATCGATGCGGATGGCGCAGGATTCATGCACGACGGTGCTGGACGCGTAGGTCGCGACGTGGCCGTACTGGTACACGGTGCGGCCACGCAACGACATGCGGCTGGTGCCGTCCGGCAAGACGCCGCGGCCGGGCATGCGCTTCTCGCAGAGGTTCGGCCGGCCGATCACGCAGTAGTGGCAGCGGCCGCACGTGGGCGCCCATGAGAGGATCACATGATCGCCCACCGCGAGGTCGCTCACGCCCGCGCCCACCGCGGTGACCACTCCGGCGCCCTCGTCGCCCAGCACCATGGGCACGGGCACGCCCTTCCAGGAGCCGTCGGCGGCGTGCAGGCAGGAGTGGCACACCCCGCTCGCCGCCATGCGCACGGCCACCTCGCCCGTCTTCGGCGGCTCGAGCTCCAGCTCCTCGACGGCCAGCGGCTTGCCCTGCTCGAACAGCACCGATGCACGCATGAGGGAGTCTCCGGCCGCCGAGGTCAGCGGCTATAGCGGACCCGCGGGTCCAGGTATCCGTAGAGGAGGTCGACCAGGAGGTTGAGGGTCATGAAGAGGACTGCGATGAAGAGGATGGTGCTCTGGGTGAGCGGATAGTCGCGCTGATAGATGGACCAGAGCACGAGCCGGCCCACGCCCGGCAGGGTGAACACCTCCTCGACGACCACGGTGCCGCCGAGGAGGATGCCGAGTTGAAGCCCCGCCACCGTCACGATGGGGATCAGGGCGTTCCGAAGGGCGTGCTTGAGGATCACCATGCGGCTCGCGAGGCCCTTGGCGGCGGCGGTGCGGATGTATTCCGAGCGCAGCACGTCGAGCATGCAGGCGCGGGTGGTGCGGGCGATGTTGGCGGCACTGGCCGTGCCCAGGCACAGCGCGGGCAGCAGCATGATGGTGAGGTTCCGCCTCCAGTCGGTCCAGAAGTCCACCCACATCACCGGGGGCATCCAGCGCAGGTAGAGCGAGAAGAAGAGGATGAGCATGGTGCCCTGCCAGAACACGGGCACGGACAGGCCAAGCAGCGTGCCCACCCGCGTCACGTGGTCCAAGGCGGCGTCGCGGCGCACCGCCGAGACCACGCCCGCGGCGATGCCGAGCAGGAGCGCGAAGGCGACCGCGAACACCGTGAGTTCGAGCGTCACCGGCAGCCGCTCGAGGATGAGCGACCATACCGACTTGCCCGTGCGCCACGAGGTACCGAGGTCACCCTGCAGGAGCTGACCGATCCAGCGGCTGTACTGGACGTACCATGGCTGGTCGAGGCCGAAGAAGGCCTTGAGCTGCGCCACCATGTCGGGGCTGTATGCGGCGTCCGCGCCGATCATCTGCTCCACCACGGTGCCAGGGATGAGCCGCAGCATGAGAAAGATCAGCGCCGTCAGCCCCGCCAGGGACAGGGCCATCGAGTACAGGCGGACGACGAGGTAACGGGTCACGCGGGCTCAGGCCTTGTCGAACCAGACCCCCTCGAAGCCGTAGAGCAGCGTGGTGGGATGCTGGCGGAAGCCCTTCACGCTCGACTGGGTGAAGTCGATGGTGTCGGCGGAGAAGAGCCAGAGGTGCGGCACGTTCTCCAGGATCATGATCTGCGCCCGGTCGTAGATCTCCTTGCGCTTTTTCTGGTCCAGGGTGCGCCGGCCCTCCTCGAGCATCGCGTCGAGGTCGGGCACGCTCCAGGAGTTCCAGTTCTGGCCCTTGGTGGAGTGCAGGGCCCGGAAGAACGCGGTGTCGGGATCGGCGTAACCGGGCGTGGTGTTCATGGTCAGGTCGAAGTCCTTTGCCTGCCAGCGCTTGATCCACACCGCGTACTCCACGTTCTCGATCTCGGCGTTGATGCCGATGCGCTTGAGCTGGGCGGCGATGACGGGCGCGCCCGACACCATGGTGGGGAAGGTGGGGATCACGCCGAGCTTCACGGTGAAGCCCGCGGCCTGCCCGGCGTCGGCCATGAGCTTCTTGGCCTTCTCCACGTCCGGCTTGTAGTAGCGCATCCACTGCTCTTCAGGGAGCTGCCACTGCTTCATGGGGGCGGTGGCGGGAGCGGTGAGGCGGCCGAAGCCGGAGGTCGCGACGCGCATGACCTGGGCGCGGTCCACCGCCCAGGAGATGGCCTGGCGCACGCGAACGTCCTTCAGCGGCCCGCGCGAGGCATTGATGTTGAGGAAGTCGTAGCCGAGGCGCGAGGAGCGGTAGCCAGTGAGCGCCTTCTCGTCCTTGAGCAGGTTGTAGTTCTTGTTGTCCTCGATGAAGGCATGGTGGATCTGGCCGGTGCGGAGGGCGGCCACGATGTTGGCCTCGTCGGGGATCACCCGCAGCACCACCTGGTCCACGTGGGGCAGGCCCTTCTTGAAGTAGCTCGGGTTCTTCTTCAGCACCATCTGCTGCTCGACCTTCCAGTCGTCGAGGACGTAGGGGCCGGTGCCGAGCGCCGCCTTGTTGAGGTCGCCGTGTTTCTTGATCCCCGCCTCGCTGAGGATGAAGCCCCAGAAGCCGCCCAGCGCGGCGAGCAGCCCCGCGAACGGCTCCTTGGTGACGAACTTCACCACGTGCTTGCCCGCCGGCTCGACCTTGTCGACCGCGATGAAGTCGGACTTGCCCGGTGACTTCTCGAACAGGCGGTCGAAGGTGAACTTCACGTCGGCCGAGGTGAGCTCCTGCCCGTCGTGGAATTTCACCCCCTGGCGGAGCTTGAAGGTCCAGGTGAGGCCGTCCTTGCTCGTCTCCCAGGACTCAGCGAGCTCGGGCACCGGCGTCATGTCGGGCTCGAGGCGCACGAGCTGGTTGTAGGTGAGCGGCGAGCGCGCGCTGCGCGAGAAGGCGGGCACGAGCTGGGGATCGAGCCCGGTGGCCTCGGTGGTGCGGGCGGAGATGAAGGTGCCACCCTCCTTCGGGGTCTGGCCGTAGGCGTGGCGGCCGACGGCGAGGGCCCCGAGGGTGAGGCCGCCCGCCTGCAGGAGCTGGCGGCGGCTGAGGCGGCGGGGGTCGCGGGACGCGGAGTCCGGAGTGCACATGGGATGGTCTCCTGTCACTGCTCGTTGGGGTCGAGGACGTCGCGCAGGCCGTCGCCCAAGAGGTTGAAGGCGAGGACGGCGGCCATGATCGCGAGGCCGGGGAAGACGGAGATCCAGGGCGCGGTCTCGAGATACGTGCGCCCCTCGTTGAGCATGTTCCCCCACGACGGCGTGGGTGGCTGGGCGGAGAGCCCGAGATAGCTGAGCGAGGCTTCGATCAGGATGGCCTGGGAGAAGGCGACGGTGCCCTGTACGACGAAGGGCGAGATGACGTTGGGCAGGACGTGCTTGAGCGCCACCACCCAGCGCGAGGCGCCGAGCGCACGCACCGCCTCCACGTATTCCTTCTCGCGCTCGGCGAGCACGGGCGCCCGCATCACGCGCGCGAAGATCGGGATGTAGACGATGGCGATGGCGATGACCGCGCTGTTGACGCCGGGCCCGCGCATGGCCGCGATGCCCACGGAGAGGAGCAGCCCGGGCACGCTGAAGAACACGTCGAGCACGCGGTTGATCACGTTGTCCCACGCGCCGCCGAGATAGCCCGCGGCGAGGCCGAGCACGCCGCCCGCCAGCATGGCGACCGAGATGGACGTCGCCGCGACGTAGAGCGAGATGCGCGAGCCGTAGATGACCCGGCTGAGCACGTCTCGCCCGAAGCGGTCCGTCCCGAACCAGGCCTGCGCGCTCGGCCGGGCCTCGATCAGGTCGAAGTTCTGCACGTCGGGCGGCGAGGGGGCGATCACGTTGGCGAAGAGCGCCATGCCCACGATGAGGGCAGCGCCGATCGCGCCGACCACGACGACCGCGCTGCGGCTGAGCCGCCGCAGCGGACGGCTCCAGGCCGCGCGCTGGGGCAGGGCCGGCGTGGCGCGGAGCGCAGAATCAATGGCGGCCACGCACGGACACTAGGCCGGGGGCGGCGGGGGTGTCAAGGACGGGGCTTGCGCGGCGCGCCCGCGGGGCGATAATCGTCCCCGCCGTGCGCGACCTCACCCTCGGCCGTCTCCGCGTCTCCGCCGTGATCGAGCGCGCGGGGCCCACGCGTCCCACATGGCTCCTCCCCGACGCCACCCCCGAAGCGGTCGAGCGCCATCGCGAATGGCTGGCGCCCCACTTCCTGGATGAGAAAGGCCGGTTCCTCCAGAGCATCCACGCCTTCGTGGTGCGCGCGCCGGGCCTGACCGCGCTGATCGATACCTGCGTGGGGAACGACAAGGACCGCGGCGGGCGTGCCGCCGGAGTCGGTGGACCTCGTGATCTGCACGCATCTGCACGTGGACCACGTGGGCTGGAACACGCGCCTGGACAACGGCCGCTGGGTCCCGACGTTCCCGCGCGCCCGCCACCTCTTCGCGCGGCGCGAGTTCGAGCACTGGGCGAGCGAGAAGGACGAGGACACGCGGCGTATCCTCGCCGACAGCGTGCAGCCGGTGCTGGACGCCGGGCTGGCGACCCTCGTCGAGATGGATCACCGCGTGTCCGACGAGCTCTGGCTCGAGCCCACACCAGGACACACCCCGGGCCACGTGAGCGTGCGGCTGCACTCGGGCGACGAGCAAGCGGTTATCACTGGTGATCTGATGCACTGCCCCGTGCAGGTGGCCGAGCCGGGATGGGGCAGCCACTTCGACTCCGACATGGAAGAGGCGCGGAAGACGCGGCGGGCCTTCTGCGAGCGCTATGCGGACGGGAGGGTGCGAGTCCTCGGCACGCACTTCCACCACCCCACCGCCGGCCATATCCGGCGTCACGGTGACTCGTGGCGCTTCATCGTGGAGAGCTGATGGACCTTCAGGGGCGCGCGGCCTTCGTCACCGGCGGCTCGGGCGATCTGGGCGCGGCCATCTGCGAGCGGCTGGCGCGCGCAGGCTGCGACGTGGCGGTGGGCTATCTGAGCAACAAGGATGGCGCGGACAGGGTCGCCGACGTGGTGAAGGGCCTCGGGCGCAAGGCGACCATGATGCAGTTGGATCAGGCGGACGCCGCCGCGTGCGAGCCCGCAGTGAACACCGCGGCCACCGGGCTGGGCCGCCTCGACATCCTCGTGAACAACGCCGGCTGGAACATCGGCATCCCGTTTCCCGAGCTCGACAAGCTCACGGCGGAGGTGTGGGACCAGCTGCAGCACACGAACCTGCGCGGCCCCTTTCTCCTCGCCAAGGCGGCGGCGCCACACATGAAGAAGCAGGGCGCCGGGCGCATCGTGAACATCGCGAGCATCGCCGGACACCGGCCGATGGGTAGCTCCATCGGCTACGCGACCAGCAAGGCCGCGCTCGTGCACCTCACGCGCTGTCTCGCAGTGGCGCTGGCCCCTGCCATCACGGTGAACTGCGTGTCGCCCGGCTTGATCGAGGGCACGCGCATGGCCCAGCGCATCCCGCCCGCGGTGGCGGAGAGCGTGCGCAAGTCCGTCGTGCTGGGCCGCGGCGCGGACGTCAAGGACATCGCCGCGCAGGTGGAGACGTTTTGCCGTGCCGACAGCGTGACCGGCCAGGTCTTGGTGGTCGACGGCGGCCTCGTCTTCCACTAGGTCCGGCAATTCTTCGCCGGTAGTGCAAATGCATCATGCGGTCGGCACCAGCCAGATGCTAATTTCCGTTCCGCTAGGCGTTTGCTCTTCATCCGCGGCTGGGAAGAGAGGCCCCTCATCCACTGCGTGAGCAGATGGAGACAGTGCAGGCGGACGGCCGATGGATAGGATCGCTGCGCGACGCGTGAGCGTCCTCGGCGCCGCCGGCGCGATCCTGATCGCGGTCGGCGTGATCACGGGCGCCCTGCTGTTGCCTGCTTCCGCGCCCGCCCAGAAGACGCCGGCGGAAGCGCCACCCGCGACGACGCAAACCGGGACGACGCCACCCGCGGGAGCGCCACCCGCCCCGGCTGCGCTGCCCGAGGGGTACGTGGGTGCCGAGACCTGCAGGGCCTGCCACGGGGAGCAGTTCGAGAAGTTCTCGCGCACCAAGATGGGCCGCCTCTTCCTCAGGCAGCCTCGCAACTCGCAGGAGGGCCTGGCCTGCGAGAGCTGCCACGGCCCCGGTGGCGAGCACGTGGCCAAGGGGGGCGGCAAGGGCGTGGGCGGCATGATCAGCTTCGCCAAGAACGACAAGACGCCCGTCGACAAGCGCAACCAGATGTGCCTGACCTGCCACAACAAGGGCAGTCACATGTTCTGGCGGGGCAGCGCCCACGAGGCCCGCGACGTGGCGTGCACGAATTGCCACAAAATCATGGAGGACATCTCGCCCCGCCACCAGCTTGCGCGCCCGACCGACATCGAGACCTGCGGCACCTGCCACATCGACAAGCGGGCGGCCGCCGCGAAATTCTCTCGCCATCCGATGCTCGAGGGCAAGATGGGGTGCACCTCCTGCCACAACCCCCACGGGTCGATCACCCCCGCGCTCCTCAAGGAGCCCTCACTGAACGACACGTGCTTCAACTGCCACGCCGAGAAGCGCGGGCCGTTCCTGTGGGGGCACGCGCCTGTCGTCGAGAGCTGCGCGAACTGCCACGACCCGCACGGCTCCAACCACGAAAAGATGCTCAAGCTTTCCCGGCCGCGGCTCTGTCAGCAATGCCACATCGAGAGCCGACATCCGACCTCGCCGTACGGCCGTGATACCGGTTCCCTCAAGTTCGTGATGGGGCGAGCCTGCTCGGACTGTCACGTCCAGATCCACGGCTCCAACCACCCATCGGGCCACGCCTTTACCCGTTAGGAGCGCATGATGAGAGCGATCGGACGGACCGGTCTGATCCTCGTGGTGCTGGTGGCGCCGCTGGTGGCGGCCCCGGCCTGGGCGCAGACCCCGCTCGGCGGCTGGGTGCTTGAGGGGGGATTGGAGGCGGGCGTCCGCTTCCTCCCGGATGAGCCGTCGAAGAACGAGCAGGCCAAGTTCCAGGAGTATCGGGACATCCAGGAGGGCCTCTTCCTCGAGTCGCTGAGGCTCCGGCTCCGTACCGACGACGAGAAGCACTTCATCGAGCTCGGAGGGCGCGCGTGGGGCCTGAAGGACCAGGAGTACTTGCTCGGGGTCGGACGCCTGGGTTTGTGGGAAGGCGGGTTCGAGTGGAACCAGATCCCGCACACCTTCTCGACCAATGCGCGCTTCATGGCCGGCGAGAACCCGCCCGGGTTCTTCGTGCTGCCCACCCCACGCACGCCGCTCAACGCGCACAACTCGGCGGGGGAGCCGGACGACATCTCGCTCCTCCGGAAAGACGCGCGGTTCTTCTTCAAGCTGACGCCGACGCCCTGGCTCGACCTCACCGCCGAGTACACGAAAATCCGCAAGGACGGCGAGCGGCCGTTCGGCATGGCGTTCGGGTCCCCCGGCAACAACTTCTACGAGATCCTCGAGCCCATCCAGCAGACCACCCACGATTTCCGCGTCAAGGCGGTGATCGCGCGGGAGACGTGGCAGCTGCAGTTCTCATACGGCTTTTCCGCCTTCCGCAACGACCTGGACGTGGTGAGGGCGGACAACCCCTGCTTCGGGTTGACGGCGGCGGTGACCGCGGCCTCGCCGGGGTGCGGTGGTGACGCCACTGGCGCCCCCGAGCGCGGCCAGACCGCGCTGACGCCCAACAACACCGCGCACACGTTCGCGCTCGGCGGCGGCGTCAGCCTGCCCTGGTGGCGGACGCACCTGAGCGGCAACGTGTCCTACAGCTTGCGCCTGCAGGATCAGGCGTTCCAGCCCCAGACGATCAATCCGGCGCTGACCTCCTCGCCCCTCCTCGGGCTGCCCGCCAAGAGTCTCGACGGGACGGTCGGGATCACGACCGTGAACTTCAACGCGACGAGCCGGCCGCTGCCGCCGCTGAGCCTGACGCTCCGGTACCGGCTCTTCGATTTCAACGACATGACCGACGAGCACATCTTCGCGGCCAACGTGGTCAACGATCGGAGCATCACCGCGGAGGCGCAGCGGGCCGCCCGCTTCGAGCAGACCCGGCAGAACGTGGACGGCGAGGCCCGCTGGCGCTTCGGCACGATGGCGGCCGTGGGCCTCGGCGGCGGGTGGGAGTACATCAATCGCTCCAAGAACCGCGAGGTCGACAACAGCGACGAGTACTTCGCCCGCGCGGTCCTGGACGTCACGCCGTTGGAGTGGCTGCTCGCGCGCCTGACCTACCGGCCCTCGTTCCGTCGCATCGGGAGATACGACCCCGCCGCGCAGCTCGAACGGACCACCGTGGAGGATGTGACCGCCGACGCGATCTCGACCGCCCAGTCGCCCCTCCTCCGCAAGCTGGACGAGTCGGACCGTGACCGGCAGCGTGTGGACCTCATGATCGAGCTCATGCCGATCGAGAACTTCACCACATCATTCAGCACCAGCTTCCGGAACGACAACTACTACAACTCGACGCTCGGGCTACAGGACGCCACCGCGTGGACGGCCGGCGTCGATCTGACCTGGACGCCGTCGGACCGGATCTCGCTGACCGCCGGCTACAATCACGAGTCGATCTTGCAGCGGCAGCGCTCGCGCAGCCGGCCGGTCAGCGGCGGGTTCGCCCTCGACTTCCCCGACTTCGACTGGATCACGACCACCACCGACACCATCGAGACGTTCTATGTCGGGCTGCGCGCGGCGCTCATCCCCCGAACGCTCGACCTCTTGTTCGGGGCCCGGTTCGAGTACGCCCTGAGCGACGCGGCGAACCGCAACCCGGGTGCGGTCACGAGCGGCTCGCTCGCCCAGCGAAACACGGCGACGGCCCAGCACTTTCCGGCCACCGACGACAGCATGTTCCGCCTCGACGTGGCCGCGCGCTATCACTTCCTGAAGCACTGGACGGCCACCGTCGGCTATGCGTTCGAGATGTTCCACAAGGACAACTGGCAGACCAACCAGCTGAACCCCTTCCTCCCCGGCGTGACCTCCATCTGGCAGGGGAACGACTTCAAGGACTACACCGCGCACATCGTCACGTTCACCCTCGGCTACCGGTTCTAGGGTCGCGTCCGGGCGTCTCCGTAGGCCCAAGGTCGCATAGACGAAGCGGGGCCCACCTTTCTATTGTGCCTCCCATAAGACCATTGTGTGGCAGGATGCCTGTTGCGGAGGGCGGGCGATGGAGCAGCTGGGGTTGGATCTGACGGGTGCGCTCGCCGGTGCCGCCGACGGGGCCATCGTCGTCGGCCGGGAGGGACGTATCCTCGCCTGGAATCGGGCCGCCGAGCGAATCTTGGGCTATCGGGCTGGCGAGGTCATCGGGCGTCCGTGCTGCGAGGTCCTCGCGGGGCGGGACGCCGGCGGCGGCCGGATCTGCGAGCCGGACTGCCGGGTGATGCTCATGGCGCACGGAGGTCGGGCCGCCGAGAGCTTCGACATGCGGGCGCTCACGAAGGCTCGGCGTCCCGTCTGGCTCAACGTGAGCACGCTCACCGCGCGCTGCGCTGGCCGAACCTTTGTGGCCCATCTGTTCCGCAATGTCACCGCGACGCGGGAACTACGGGAGCCGGTTGAGCCCGAGCCGGCAAAGGTCCCGGGCGAGCCGCCGGACTCGAGTCTGACCCCACGAGAGCTACAGGTGATCGGGCTCCTTGCCCGGGGAATGGGCACCCGCGAGATGGCGGACCGCCTGCAGGTAAGCCGGGCGACGATTCGCAATCACGTACAGAGCATACTCGGCAAGCTCGGCGTGCACAGCCGTCTCGAGGCCGTCGCGCGAGTGAGCGGCCGCCAGTTCATTGCCCGATTGACCACGGGCGCGGCGGCGCTGTGGGCCCTGTCGCCGGTCATATCCGCCTGACCACGTGGGGCATCACAGCTCGACAATGCCGTTGCCCACCTTCTTGAGCCGCTCGAGCACGAGGGGGTCGTGGCCGGGGATCACGAGCTCGGGGTTGGACGCTAGCTCGCGAATCGTGTCGAAGGCGCGGTACATGCCCGGCAGGTCGTGCAGCGTGTTGAAGGGGATGCGCTCCTCGAAGTTCCGGTAGTAGTGCGAGGCATCCGAGGCCACGACTGCCTGCCCCTTGGCGTGGGCCACCGTGACGATCTGCATGCCCGCGGTGTGCCCGCCCACCTTCTGCACCCGCACGCCCGGCACGACCTCCATGCCGCCGTCCACGAAGACGAGGCGGCGATCGTAGTTCAGACGGATCAGCGCGCAGATGTCCTCCACCTCGACCGAGCGGCGAAACGCGCCCTGGGCGGCGTTGCGCCCCGTGTAGAACGCCATCTCCGCGTCCTGCACGTAGAACGTCGCGTTCGGGAAGAGGGCGTAGTTCCCCACGTGGTCGTAGTGGAAGTGGCTGAGGATCACGTGCTGGACCTGGCGACAATCCACGCCCACCTCGGCGAGGCCGCGGTCGATGGGACGCAGGAACTGCCGCCCGCGCGCGGTGCCCACCGCCTCGGTGAAGCCCAGGTCCACCACCACCGTCTCCGAGCCATTGGTCAGCGCCCACACGAAGTAGTCCATGGTCATGGGGCCGTTGTGGTGGTCGCCGTAGAAGGCCTCCGACGTCGTGCACTTCCGGTGGGCGTAGCGCACCGCGTGGATCCGATAGGGGGCAGGGGGCATGGTCAAGGCTCCTTTCTCGTGCGAGGATTCTACGCCACCCGTCACGAGGTCCGGGGAGTGATCACGCAGGGTCAACGAGGAGACGCCGGCATGAAAGTCGGATTCATCGGGGTCGGCACCATGGGCGCCTTCATGGCGTCCAATCTGCAGGCGGCAGGCCACGCCCTCATCGTGAACGATGTGCGGAAGGAAGCCGCGGGTCCGCATCTGGCCGCCGGCGCCGTCTGGGCGGCCACGCCGCGGGAAGTCGCGAAGGACGCGGAGGTCATCTTCACCTCGCTGCCCGGTCCGCCGGAGGTCGAGGCGGTCGCGCTCGGCCCGGATGGGCTCATCAGCGGCATGCAGCGCGGCGCCGCGTACTTCGATCTCAGCACCAACTCGCCCAACCTCGTGCGGCGGCTCCACGCCGCGTTCGCCGAGAAGGGCTTCCATCTCCTCGACGCGCCGGTGAGCGGCGGCCCGCGAGGCGCCAAGACGCGCAAGCTCGCCCTCTGGATCGGCGGCGAGCGCGCCCAGTTCGACAAGTGGAAGCTCGTGCTCGACGCCATCGGCGATCAGGCGTACTACGTGGGGCCGATCGGCGCGGGCTCGGTGGCCAAGCTCGTCCACAACTGCGCGGGCTACGCTATCCAGACCGCCCTCGCCGAGGTGTTCACGATGGGCGTGAAGGCGGGCGTGGACCCGCTCACGCTGTTCCAGGCGGTGCGGCAGGGCGCGCAGGGCCGGCGCCGCACGTTCGACGGGTTGATCGACCAGTTCCTGCCCGGCACGTTCGACCCGCCGGCCTTCGCGCTCAAGCTCGCGCACAAGGACGTCTCGCTGGCCACCGCGGTGGGTCGCGAGTTCGGCGTGCCCATGAGAGTGGCGAATCTGGCGCTGGAGGAGCTGACGGAGGCGCTCAATCGCGGCTGGGGCGGGCGCGACTCGCGCGTGGCCATGCTGCTGCAGGAGGAGCGCGCGGGCGTGAAGATCGCGGTGCCGCCGGAGCAGGTGCGCGGGGTGGTCGACAAGGCGTAGAGTCGGGGACATCACAGCGGGTCACCTGACGAGAGACAAGGGAGGCCGACATGGTCACGAAGATCTATGCGGGCGCGGCGCGGGGATTCGGCGGGTCGGCGACGGCGCACGGCGGGCTCTTCCGCCGGGCCCTCGGTGACGCGCGGTGGGAGAAGCTGGGCGGCGGGCTTCCCGCGGAGAGCGAGATCCACGCCATCGCCGTGCACCCCGGCGATCCCAAGGTGGTGTACGCGGGCACACAGGAGGGGCCGTACCGCAGCACCGACGGCGGGGATCACTGGACGGCCATCCCATTCCCCGACGGGGGCAAGGAGGTCTGGTCCTTCCTCTTCGACCCGCGCGACGCCCGCGTGATGTACGCGGGCACCTCGCCCGCCGCGATCTACAAGAGCGAGAACGGCGGCGACACCTGGCGCAAGCTCGGCCTGCGCACTCCGGGCCACGTGAAGATGAGCTTCGACTGCCGCGTCACCCGCATGGCCGCCGATCCCAGCCAGCCGCGCGATCTCTACGCCGGGCTCGAGGTCGACGGCGTGCTGCGCTCCCGCGACGGGGGCGAGACCTGGGAGGACATGAGCCAGCCGCTCATCAAGCTCGCCGACCAGCCGCATCTCAAGAGCCGCATCGTGAGCGACACCGAGATCGAGGGCATGATGGACACGCACGCCCTCTGCGTCTCGAGCGCCGCCCCCGGCACGGTCTTCCTCGCCGTGCGCATGGGCGTGTTCCGCAGCACCGACCGCGGCGTCAACTGGGAGGACATGGAGATTGGCCGCTTCTCGCCGCTCACCTATTCCCGGGACATCTGCGTGTCGGCGCACAGTCCCCGCACGCTGTTCACGGCGCTGAGCCCCGCCGCGCGGAGCGAGGATGGCTCGCTCTATCGCAGCGACGATCTGGGCGGCTCGTGGCGGCGCATCGATCGCGGGGTCAAGGCCAAGGCCACCATGATGAGCGTGGCGCTGCACGCCAAGGATCCCGACCAGGTGTACTGCGTGTCGCGCTGCGGGCAGGTGTTCGGCACGCAGGACGGCGGGCAACGCTGGGAGGAATATCCGTTGCCCGAGGGCACCGCGGACGCCTACACGGTCGCCTGCGCGTAGGAGGACGTCATGCCGTCGCCGGACTGGGTGGTTCCCTTTCCCGAACGGGCGGCCGCGGAGCTGGAGGGATTCGTCGCGGGCCTTCGGCGCGATCCGCTCCCGACCGTGCTGCTCACCCCGCCGACGGAGGGATTCATCGCCTGCCGCGCGGTGATGGCCGAGGTCGGCGAGCGGCTGCGGGGGCCGCTCGGGCTTGCCGTGGTCGACCGGGTGCAGGTCGAGCGCTACGCCGAGGACGAGAATCGCGCCATCGGCTGGGTGCTCGGCTCCCTGCTGGGCCGGCTGGTCGCCCAGAAGTGGGAGGGGGCCATGCTGTACGACGTCCGCGACACCGGCAAGCGCCTGGAGTACGGGGTGCGCCGCTCGGTCACGAACCTCGAGCTGCAGTTCCACACCGACGCGCCGTGGCTCGCGCTGCCGCCCGAGTACGTGGGTCTGCTCTGCCTGAATCAGGCGCCGGAGGGCGGGGTGAGCCGCTTCGTGAGCCTGACCGACGCGCACGACACGCTGGGCCGGCGCTCGCCCGATCTGCTCAAGCGGCTCTATCATCCGTTCCCGTTCGACCGGCAGGCCGAGCACGCGCCGGAGGACGCGAAGGTGACGTGGCAGCCCGTCTTCGCCGGAAGCGGAGACAGGCCACTCTGCCGCTACAACCGCGCGCTCATCGAGACCGGCGCGGGGCTGGCCCAGGAGACGCTGGATCCGGACGGGTGCGAGGCGCTGGACGCGATGCGGGAGCTGGTGGAGGCGCCCGCTCGGTGGGTGGAGCTGACGATCGCGCGCGGCCAGCTCCAGTATCTCGACAACCGCCGCTTCGCCCACGCGCGCACGCCGTTCATGGACGGCGCGGCGCCGGATCAGAAGCGCCATCTCATCCGGCTCTGGAATCGCGACGAGGGCCGGCGGAGCTTCCACGGCTGACCGTCCCACCTGCTAGCGTCGCGGGGCTAGACGGGTCCGCATATTGCTATCCAGTCCGTTCGCGCCGGGTCCCCAGTGCTACAAAGCCCAAGATACTTCTAGTTATCCGGACAGAGAGAGGAGTCCATCATGGCTACAGAGGACCGAATCGCCCGAGTCACCTGTACGCACGACTGCCCGGACGCTTGCGCGATGCTCGTCACCGTGCGCGATGGGCGAGCGGTGGACGTGTCGCCGAACGCCGCGCACCCCGTGACCGGCCGTCACCTCTGCGTCAAGGTGGACCGGTATCTGGAGCGCGTCTATCATCCTGACCGCCTGCTGACGCCACTGCGCCGCACGGGCCCCAAGGGCAGCGGGACCTTCGAGCCCATGTCCTGGGACGACGCGCTCGACGTCATCGTGAGTCGTTGGCGGGAGATCATCGCGATCGACGGCGCCGCGGCACTCCTTCCTTACTCCTATCTCGGGAGCATGGGGAGTCTGACGGCGTTCGGGACCATGCACGCGTTTTTCCACTGGCTAGGGGCCACACGGCTCGAGCGCACGATCTGCGGCGGCCAGAACCAGGGTCTGACGGCGCTAGTCGGGGCCACGTGGACAGATCCCGAGAACATTGAAGACGCGCGACTGATCCTTGCCTGGGGGATCGACCTCGTGAGCACGAGCATTCACACGTGGGACATCGTCCAGCGCTCCCGCCGACAGGGCGCGCGCCTCGTCGTGATCGATCCCTACCGGAGCCGGACGGCCGAGCGCGCCGACCTGCATCTGCCGATCCATCCAGGTACCGATGGCGCCCTCGCTCTCGGAATGCTTCACGTGATCTTCCGCGAGGGATTGGAAGATCGCGACTACATCGAGCGCTTTACGACCGGCGTGGAGTCGCTCGAGCGCCTGATCGCGCCGTGGACACCCGACATAGCCGCGCGTGCGACCGGGTTGGATCCCGGCTCCATCGTGGCCCTTGCACGCGAGTACGCGACCATGCATCCGGCAGCGATCCGCCACGGGGTCGGCATGCAGCGGGCAGCGGGTGCCGGGATGGCCCTGCGGGCCATCCACTGCCTCGCTGTAGCCACCGGCCAATGGAGATACCCGGCCGGCGGTATCGCAGACGCCCGCTCGGTCCGCTCGCCTGACATCGGCAAGCTCATGCGCCCAGATTTTGGTCCGCCGCCGCCGCGCACCCTCAACATGATCCAGCTCGGGCGCCATCTCACCGACCCCGACCTGCGCCCCCCGATTCGCGCACTGTTCGTGTGGAACGCCAACCCGGCGGTAATTGCGCCGGACCAGCAGAAGGTCCTCGAGGGGCTTCGCCGCAAAGACCTCTTCACGGTGGTCCACGAGCAATTCATGACGGATACCGCCCGTCACGCCGACATTGTCTTGCCGGCCACCACCATGCTCGAGCAAGAAGACCTGGTCGGGTCATGGGGGTTCAACTATGTGGCGCTGAACGAGCGTGCGATCGAGCCCGTCGGCGAAGCGCGCAGCACCGCTGAAGTCGGCCGGCTCCTGGCCGCTCGGCTCAAGCTCAACAACGAGATCTTTCGCCTGGCGGACCGTGAGCTGATCGCCCTCGCGCTGCAAGGTTCTCGGGCCGAGCAGGAGGGCGCGTCGCTCGAGCGCCTCGCGGCCGAGGGGTTCGTCCGAGTCGGACCCGTGCGGGGCGCAGCCATCTTCGCTGAGGGGCAGTTCCCCACGCCGAGCGGAAGGTTTGAGTTCGCCTCCGATAGCCTCGCGCGCGCTGGGCTCGGTCCCGTGCCCCTCTACGTGCCACCGGCTGAGAGTCCCGAAACGAACCCTACCGTGGCGGGGCGCTATCCCCTGCGGCTCCTTACCCTCAAGCGCCACTACTCCATCAATTCGTCATACGGAGCTCTCCCGGTGCTCATCCGCGCGGAGCCGGAGCCGCAACTCGAACTGCATGTGGATGACGCGCGGGCGCGCGGAATCGCCGAGGGCCAAACCGTTCGGGTATGGAATGACCGCGGCAGCGTCTCCTACCGCGCGCATCTGACCGACAAGCTGAGACCCGGGACGGTGGCGGCGCCCTTCGGACCGTGGATGCGCGGCGGAGCGAGTGTGAACAGCCTCACCAGCGATCGCTTGGGTGATCTCGGCAATGGACCCACCTTCTGTGACACCCTCGTGGAGGTGGAGGCGCTCTGAAGGCGCAAGGCCTGAACCGATATAGGAGGCGGGCCGACACATAGGTTCAGGCTGCGCGGACGGGAATGCGTCATTCTCACGACTGCGGACCGCTCGACGCCGTGGCTGAGGGAACTCTGCAGCGGGATAACTTCGGTATGCAGCCGTCGGCCTATGGCCGCGGCTGATACCGGCGTTCGGCGGCGAACCACCACGCAATCAAGGGAGGTGATCACGCATCGATTAGGATCACTGGGACGCAACAAAGATTGAGGAGGCACCAGCATGAATGACCTTCAAGGACTTTCGAGACGCCAGCTCTTAGGAATGGCGGTTGCGGCAGGAGGCCTCACTCTGTTCGGTACGTCACCCTGCACGTTCGCCCAAGCGCTCAAACGGACTCCAGGTGAGATTCTCGGTCCCTTTTACCCCGTTCTCAGAACGGTCGAAAAGAGTGGGGATCTCACGATGTTGCCCGGTAAGCCCGGACGAGCGGAAGGCCAGGTGATCTACGTCATGGGCCGCGTCCTGAACGCCCAGGGACAGCCGGTGAACGGGGCGCGGGTCGAGCTCTGGCAGGCCAATACGCACGGGCGGTACGTCCATCCGAGCGATACCAACCCGGCGCGGTTGGATCCCAACTTCGAGGGATTCGCGATTCAGGACACTGATGCCGAGGGCCGGTTTCGGTTCAAGACGATCAAGCCCGGCGCGTATCCGGCCAATCCTACTTGGATGAGGCCCCCTCACCTTCATTTCGAAGTGACCGGGAAGATCAATCGCCTGATCACACAGATGTATTTTCCGGGCGAACCCTTGAACGACAAGGATCTCCTGCTACAAAACATCCGTGGCAACAAGGAAGGCCTGATCGCAAAAGTACTACCCCCAACGTCGGATGTTGAGTCCGATTCGCGTCTCGTGGTTTGGGATATCGTGATTGACAAGGGGTAAAGACCCTGTCCGGTTGATGCTTGGGTCGCCGAACAAAGCCGCTTCACCATGAGGTTGTTCCGGATGAGGAGGGTCTAATGCCAGCGTTTGCGTTCGGGCTTTACCGCATCCGGGATGCTTCATGGCGCCCAGCCTATCGAGAGGTCGTTGACAGGCTGGTCGCGAAGCACGGCGGACGTTACGTCGCGCGCACGACCAATCCGTGGGAGGTGCTTGAGGGCGCCGCTCCAGACATCACTGGCATCACCATGATCGAGTTTCCGTCGATGGCGCATGCGCGCGCCTGCTACAACGACCCCGAGTACGCACCAATGAAGCGACTACGGCACGCCCGGTACTTCACCCTGCAGCTGGCCGAAAGCTACTTGACCGGGGCGCTCTTTCGGCAGATTCTCCAGAGCGTCGAGCGGCTGGACTGGCACCCGACGTGATCAGCCGCGAGCCCCCGCAGCGCCCGCTCCGAGCAGTCTTCCCCAAAGGAGCTTTGCATGAGCACCAGCCTTGGCCCGGGGTTCCATGCGTCTGCCGGAAAACCAGTAGACAGTCTGGCTTACGAGCGTTGGGTCGGCCGCTGGTCGCGCATGTTCGTACCGATGGTGATCGCTGCCGCCCAGGTGGTACCGGGTGATCGGATCCTGGACGTCTCCACCGGAACTGGAGAGGCAGCCGTTGTCGCGCTGCAAGCCATTGGCTCATCGGGCAGGGTAGTCGGTGTGGACATCGCCCCGGCGATGCTGACAGGCGCGCGAGAGCGATTGAACGATCCAGCATTCTGGCCAGTCGCCGCTGATGGTCAGGCATTGCCGTTCGACGACGCCAGCTTCGACGCCGTCGTGTGCCAGCTTGGCCTACAATTCTTCCCCGATCCCGCGCGCGGGTTGACCGAGTTCCGACGTGTCCTCCGCCCCGGCGCCAACGTCGGAGTATGCGTTATCTCGACGCCTGATAAGGCTCCGATGTGGGGAATCCTTGCTGAGGAACTAGGGCGGCGGCTTCCCGCGCAGCGACCCGTGCTCAACTTGTCGTTCGCTCTCGCCGATCAGAGCCGGCTACACGCCTTGTTCGCCAGCGCCGGCTTCCGCGATATCGGTGTAGAGCGCGTGGAGCGACACGACGCGGTGGAGGGCTTTGACGCATATTGGGAGCCGATAGAGAGCGGGGTGGGCTCCATACCACAAATGTATTTGACCCTTCCCGAAGCGGATCGCCGTGCGGTGCGCGAAGAGGTCAAGCGGCGACTTTCACGGTTCGAAGTGGCCGGTAAGCTGGTTCTAAGTGTGGAAATGTTGATCGGCAGAGGGCAGGCATGACATCGGACAGCCCGACGGTGTCGTCGCCACGATGCTTGATGGAGGCGGATACAGCGTCGGGAATAGCGGTTTCTATCGGCGGGCTCTGAAGCTCAGAATCGGATCTATCTCAACGCCTTCCGGCAAGGGCTCAGCGAGCAAGGGTATGTGGAAGGTCGGAGTATCGCTATTGAGTACCGGCTTCCCAAGCTTGCCGCCGAGCTAGTGCATCTGAAGTAAGACCCTGTCGACCCAATCTTATTGGTCGTGCTCCATCTCACTCTGGAGCTCTAGGTGCTGCCACCTTCGCGTGCTATCAGTCCTTTCACGCGACCAGGAGTCGCTACAGTCTGCGACCAGGCGAGACCGAGGATTCGGTCTAAAGAGGGGCTAGATCGGGCCCGACGAACAGACAATACGTCGTCGCGTACGGCGCAGGCGGCCGGCCGCTCAGCCGCGGCATTGGCCGCTCGCCGCAACGGGCATCTCGCTCAGGAGGATTCGGATGAGTATCGCAACTGAGCTCTTGCAACGACACATTCAGACACTGGTCGACGATCACCAGCAGTGGCAAAGGCTGATCGCCGACGACATTTTGTGGGAACTAGCTTACGCGCCCGCCCTCGGCCATCCGGCAAAGCTCTCGGGCCGCGACGAGGTGCTTCACCACGTTAGATGGTTCCTGGGGGCGGGCGGAAACTTTCGCTTCATCGATCCAAAGGTCTATGAGTTTACAGACCCGCAAGCCGCGGTGGCACAAGTCAAAGCCGAAGCTTTGATCAAGCCCACCGGCCGTATCTACCGCCAAGAGTACGTCGTGTTCCTGCGTGCTGCTGGCGATAAGATCGCATACCTCCGAGAATATTTTGACCCGACGCGGGCGGCCAAATCGATGGATGTAGCGATTCTCGATCTTGAACCGTGGCTCTAAGCCGCGCTGGTTGACCACGAAATGCGACCACTCCGGTATTCCATCAACGTCACATTGGACGGGTGCTGCGATCATCGTGTGGGGATCGTGGACGAAGATTTGCATCGTCACGCGGTCGAGAACCTCGACCGAGCCGATGCCCTCCTCTTTGGCCGGGTGACTTACGAAATGATGGAAGCAGCGTTCCGGCCGCCGGCGCGGACGGGAGCGAGGCCTGGTTGGATGGAACCCTTCGCCCGGACGATCGACGCGGCAAAGAAGTACGTCGTGTCGAGCACGCTGGATCGGGTCGATTGGAACGCGGAGCTCGTACGCGGGGATCTGGGGAAGGCCGTTCAGCAGCTCAAGCGGGAGTCGGGTAAGGGACTGTTCGTGGGAGGCGTGAAGCTCCCCCTGGCGTTAGCGGAGCTGGGATTGATCGATGAGTACGAATTCGTGGTGCATCCCAGGCTAGTGGGCCATGGGCCGACGTTGTTCGCGGGGCTATCGAAGCGGATCGACTTGAAGCTCGTGAGCCGGCTGGAGTTCGGCTCGGGGGCGGTGGCGATGCGGTATGAGCCGAGAAAGTAGGTTAGACCGCTTCGGCGCGCTCAGCCGATGACGACCAGCTCCTGGGTGGTGTAGGTCTTCACCTGGCCGATGAAGAGCGCCCCGTCCGCGTAGAGCGCCTTGCCCTCGGGCGAGGCCAGCGCCCTCCGCATCGAGTCGTGGTCGTCGTACCAGAGCTCCGCGACGCCGTCGATCTCGAAGTCCGACGAGGGGATGTCGGGCCGCGTCCGCTCCTCGAGCAGATGGGTCTGCACGTAGCGCCGGATGCCCGGCACCCTCAGCGCGAGCGGCGCGTGAATCTCCACCCAGTGGCGCATGAACTGTTCGTGGGTGAGCCCCGGCTTGCGCGTGAGGAGGGTGACGCTCTTGATCATGCGCGCCGGCTCACGCCTTCTCGTAGGGGTAGCGCTTGATCCGGTCCGTGTTCTGGCCCTCGATGCGGATGAGGCGCGTCGGCCCGTCGCGGCGCGGCGAGTGGACGTCCCCCTCGTTGTAGACGTGGGCCATGCCGGGCTCGAGCGGGTAGCTTCCCTTGAGCCGCACCTTGCCCGGCTTGTCGGGGGTGGGCCGGCTCAGCACGTCCCAGTCGCTCATCACCGTCGAGCCCTCGGCCTGACCGTAGATCGCCCAGGTCGTGCCGTGATCGTGAGGGTTCGACTCCTTCGCGCCGCGGTTCACGTGGGCGAGGATGCAGAAACCCAGCGTGGGGTCTTCGTAGAGGACCTTCCGCTCGGGCACGTCGTCGCCGAGGTGCTTGGCGACGAAGGCCTTGTCCTTGAGCACGTCCTGGACGACGGCGCACACCTTCTTGCGCCCCTCCGGCCCTGGATCGGCTTCGAGAATGGCGCGACACGTCGACGCGAACTGCTCGAGGGTATAGGCCATGGGTGATCCTCCTGCCGACATGCTAGCATTCATCAGGCACGCCCCGCGACGGGGCGAAAGGGGACACGACATGGCGGTGTCACAGCTCGCGTATCTGGGCATCGGGGTGAGCGATCTGGCGCGCTGGCGGAGCTTCGCCTCGGACGTGCTCGGCATGCAGGTGGTCGAGGGCGCCTCCGACGGGGGCGTCTATCTCCGCATGGACGAGTGCCATCACCGTGTGGTCCTCCATCCCTCGGGTGAGGACGACGTCCTCTACGTGGGTCTCCAGGCGGCCACCCACGCCGAGTACGAGCAGAGCAAGGAAGCTCTTCGCGCCGCCGGCGTGCTTCTCGCCCAGGGCACCGCCGCCGAGATCACCCAGCGCCGCGTGCTCGACTTCGTGAAGTTCGAGACGGGCGAGGTGCCCTTCGAGCTCTGCGTGGGATTGCACACGCGGTGGGATCCCCCGTTCCGGCCGGGGCGCTCGATGTCCGGGTTCAAGACCGGCGCGCTCGGCTTCGGCCACATCGTCCTGCGCTCGACCACGCGGGACGACAGCGTGCGCCTGCTCACCGAGACGCTCGGCTTCCGCATCTCGGACTACATCGGCACCATGGTGTTCCTGCACTGCAACCCGCGACACCACTCCATTGCCTTCCAGCCGGCCGCCAAGGACCTGCCGCGCAGCCGGGACAAGCGCATGTGGCACTTCATGCTCGAGACCAACTCGCTGGACGACGTCGGCGCCGCCATGGACATCGCGGCGCGATCGGGCGCGACCCTCGCCACCACGCTGGGCCGGCACTCGAACGACCAGATGGTGTCGTTCTACGTGATGACGCCGTCGGGGTTCGAGGTGGAGTACGGCTGGGGCGGCCGGCTCGTGGACGACAGCACGTGGGTCGTGCAGCGCCACGATCGCGGGACCCTCTGGGGGCACAAGCCCCAGGTGGAGGCCGCGCTCCCGGTCAGCGCGCAGCCCGTGGCCCGGTAGCCGCGCGCCTTCTCCGCCCCCATGGGCGAATTCGGGATCGGCCAGTCCGTCAAGCGCTTCGAGGACGCGCGCCTCCTGACCGGCCGCGGCCGCTATCAGGGCGACGTCAACCTCCCCGGCCAGGCCCACATGGTGGTGCTGCGCTCACCGCACCCGCACGCGCGGATCCGCGGCATCGACGCCCGCGCGGCCCTCGCCGCGCCCGGCATCGTCGCCGTCCTCACCGGCGCCGATCTCGCCAAGGACAAGCTGGGCACCATGCGCATGACGCTCAAGCGCAAGCGCCCCGACGGCTCGCCCATGTTCACCTCGCCGCATCTCGGGCTCTCCCCGGAGCGCGTGCGCTACATCGGCGATCCGGTTGCCCTCGTCATCGCCGAGACCCTCGCTCAGGCGAAGGACGCCGCCGAGCTGGTAGACGTGAACTACGAGCCCTTGCCCGCGGTGACGGGGACCGCCGATGCGGTGAAGCCCGGGGCGCCGCCGGTGTGGGACGAGTGCCCGGACAACATCTCGAGCGTGTACGAGGCCGGCAACAAGGCCGCGGCGGACGCCGCGATGGCAGGCGCAGTCCGTATCGTCCGCCGCCGCTTCGACATCACGCGGGTGCACGCCCAATACATGGAGCCGCGCGGCGCACTGGGCGTCTGGGACCCGGGCGAGGAGCGCTACACGCTCTACGCCGACGTGCAGTACCCCCACCGCGTGCGTACCGCGCTGGCCAGCAACATCCTCAGGGTCCCCGAGCACAGTATCCGCGTCGTCGCCGGGGACGTGGGCGGCGGCTTCGGCACCAAGGGCTGGCAGTATCCCGAGCACCGTCTCGTGCTGTGGGCCGCGCGCAAGCTCGGCCGGCCGGTGAAGTGGGCGTGCGAGCGCAGTGAGGCCATCCTGGCCGACGAGCACGCGCGCGATAACGTCACCGAGGCCGAGCTCGGACTCGACGCCGAGGGCCGCTTTCTCGGCCTGCGTGTGCGCACGCTCGCCAACGTGGGCGCCTACGTGTCCTCCGACCGGAACCTCCTCGCCACGTTCAGCAACGTGGCCACGCTGGTGGGCGTCTACACCTTCCCCGCTGCCCACGTGCACGTGTCGTGCGTGTTCTCGAACACCAACTCCACCGCGCCCTATCGCGGTGCGGGACGCCCCGAGGCGACCTACGTCATCGAGCGGCTGATCGATGAGGCGGCGCGCGAGCTGGGCGTGGACCGCGTGGAGCTGCGGCGGAGGAACATCATTCCCGCCTCCGCCATGCCGTACAAGACAGCGCTGGGCATGACCTACGACTGCGGCGAGTTCGACAAGAGCATGGAAGAGGCGCTGGCGGCGGCCGACGTGGCCGGCTTCGAGGCGCGGCGCGCCGAGGCGCGGCGCCGGGGGAAGCTCCGCGGGCTCGCGGTCGTCAATGCCATCGAGCGCGCGGCATCCCCCCAGCCAGAGTTCGCCGAGGTGCGCTTCAGCCCCAGCGGCACCGCCACCATCTTCATGGGGACCAAGAATCAGGGGCAGGGCCACGAGACCACGTTCAAGCAGATCCTCCACGAGCGCCTGGGTATCGCGCCGGAAGACGTGCGCTACATCGACGGCGACACCGACCGCGTGGCCTTCGGCATGGGCAGCATGGGCTCGCGCTCCACGGTGATCGGGGGCACCGCGCTCACCATGGCCGCCGACAAGGTGATCGCCAAGGGGCGGCGCATCGCGGCCAAGCTGCTGGAGGCCGCGGAGACCGACATCACGTTTGCGGATGGGCGCTTCGCGGTGAAGGGGACGGACAAGGCGCTCGCCCTGAAGGACGTGGCGCGCGCCGCGTTCACGCCGTCGTCGCTGCCGCCCGGCATCGAACCCGGCCTCTACGAGACGGGGACCTTCTCGCCGCCCGCCGACACCTGGCCCAACGGCTGCCACGTGTGCGAGGTCGAGATCGACGAGGAGATCGGCGCGGCGGCGCTGGTGAGCTACACTATCGTCGACGACGTGGGTACGGTGATCAATCCGCTCACGCTGAAGGGGCAGATCCACGGCGGCGTGGCCCAGGGCGTGGGGCAGGCGCTGATGGAGCAGGTCGTCTACGACCGCGAGTCGGGGCAGCTTCTCACCGCGTCGTTCATGGAATACGGCATGCCGCGCGCCGACGACTTCCCCGACATGCACATCGAAAGTCACCCCGTCCCGACCAAGCTGAATCCCCTCGGGGCCAAGGGCGCGGGTGAGGCGGGGACGGTCGGCGCGCTGCCCGCGGTGATGAACGCGGTGCTCGATGCCCTCGCGCCCCTGGGCGTGCGCGCGCTCGATATGCCGGCGACGAGCGAGCGGGTGTGGAGCGCGATGCAGGCCGCCCGCGCGGGGCGGTGAGCGGTGCGCCGCTCAGCCCTTGAGGCGCGGCAGCAGCTCGCGGGTAGCCCTCTCGAGCTGTTCCGCCTGATCGCCGCCGCCGAAGCGGATCACGATGTGCCGCGCGCCCGCCGCCACGAAGCGTTGGAGCCGCTCCAGGCACGAGGCCGCGTCGCCCGCGTGAAAGCCCTGGATGCGCGCGATGGTCTCGTAGGGCGCGGCGTAGTAGGATTCCACGAAGCTCCGGAGCTCCGCCTCTGCGCTCTTCGTGTCGCGCCCGATGTGGAGCGTGGTGTAGAGCGCGGGGACGAGATGATCGGCGCGCCCGTGCTCGGCCTTCGCGGCCGCCTGCACACGCGCCCAGCCCTCTGCCCACGCCTCGGGGGTGACGCTGTTCGGCAGCCACGCCTGGGCGAGGCGCCCGGCGCGGCGCGTGGCCGCCTCCACCTCGCCGCCCATCCAGATCGGCGGTCCGCCTGGGCGATGCGGGGTTGGGAGCAGGCGCGCGCCGGTGAGCTGCCAGTACCGGCCGGCGTAGGTCACGCCGCGGCCGTCGGCGTCCGTCCACAGCGCGCGACAGATCGCGAGCGATTCCTCGAGGCGGCCCACGCGCTGCGCGAAGGGCATGCCGCACGCCTCGAACTCCTTCCGCACCGCGGGCGAGTCCGGCGCGATCCCCACGCCGAGGAGCAGCCGGCCTTCCGCGACGCGGTCCACCGTGGCCACGAGATGCGCGAGCACGAGCGGATGGCGGAGCGCGGGGAGCAGCACCGCGGTGCCGAGCCGCGCGCGGCGCGTGCGCGCGGCCACTGCGGCGAGGAGCGTGAGCGGCTCGAAGCGCGGGCGCGCCAGGATCGAGTCGCCCGCCCAGATCGAGTCATAGCCCGCGGCCTCGATGCGCTCGGCCAGCGCGAGCATCGGACCCGTTTCGTGGCGTCCCGCCATCACGGCGTCCCGCGTGGGCAGAAGAACGCCGATCTCCACGTGCGACGAGCTCACGGAGCAAAATCTTAGCATGGCGCGCGCGATGGAACGGCGGCGGCTCGGGCGCACCGACATGGACACGAGCGTGCTGGGCTTCGGGGGCTCCGAGATCGGCTACCAGAAGGCGAGCCTCAAGTCGGTGGAGCGCCTGCTCGGGAGCGCGCTCGACGCCGGCCTCAACGTGATCGACACCGCCGAGTGCTACGAGGACAGCGAGGAGCTGATCGGGCGGGCGGTGGGGCACCGGCGCGTCGACTTCCACCTCTTCACGAAGTGCGGCCACGCCCGCGCGGAGTGGCGCTCGGATTGGCGGCCGGACGCGCTGCTCCGGAGCATCGAGCGGAGCCTCAAGCGCCTGCGGACGGACCGGGTGGACCTGGTCCAGCTCCACTCCTGCTCGCTGGACGTGCTGAGGCGCGGGGACGCCATCACCGCCCTCGAGACGGCGCGGAGCCGGGGCTGGACGCGCTACATCGGCTACAGCGGCGACGGCGGCGCCGCGCGCTGGGCGGTGGAGTCGGGCCGCTTCGACACGCTCCAGACC
>DASTYT010000150.1 GCA_035764725.1 Candidatus Methylomirabilota bacterium
TCAGCGGTTCGTCGCCGCCGGCCGGCCCGGCAAGCTCGCGGTGACGGCCGCGATGCGAAAGCTCCTCGTCATGCTCAACGCCATCCTCCGCGACAGACGCCCATGGCAACCCGCTTGACTCCCGAGACAGTCGCTCAGTTCTTGGGTCGAATCGCGTCCGCGGTGCCCTGGATGAAGGCCTTGATCTTCTCCAGCTGCTCCGGCGTGATCTTGCCGGTGAAGTCCGGCATACCCACCGCCATGGTCGGGCCGCGGTAGACGAACTTGTCCATGTTGCTGATCACGTCGGCGGACGAGTAGCCCAGGTTCTTGATGTTGCCTCCGCGATCCACACCGGGGACGCCGTGGCAGAACACGCAGTTGCTCACGTAGAGCAGCGTGCCCTCCTGCACGTGGGCGGGGTCGTACTTCACGCCCTGGACGAGCGCGCCCTGCTGATACTCGACGAAGGCCGGCGGCCGCGCATTGCTGCCGATAGCGAAGGTGTAGACGGTGCCCGGCCCGCGCCGCTCGGTCGCGCGGTGCATGACCCCGTACACGCCGCCCCAGCCCACCGCCACCGAGACGTACTGCCGGCCGTCCACGAAGTAGGTGATCGGTCCCGCCACCACGCCGGTGCCGGTGGCGCTCTCCCAGAGCTTGTCCCCGGTGGTGGCGTTGTAGGCGATGAAGCGCCCGTCCGCCGTGCCCTGGAACACGAGATTGCCCGCGGTGGTGAGCGTGCCCCCGTTCCACGGCGAGACGTGCTCCTGGCGCCACGCTTCCTTCTGATTGACGGGGTCCCACGCGACGAGGCGCCCGAAGGGCTTGCTCTTGGGCGGCTCGACGTTGGCGTACATGGCGAGGTTCCAGCCGAGGCCGCCGTGCGGCTCGCCCGGCGTGTTGCCGCCGAACGTCCAGTTCTTGTTGTCCATCAGGTTGACCGGGATGTTCTGCACCGGGAGATACACGAGCCCGGTCATCGGGTTGAACGACATCGGGTGCCAGTTGTGCGCGCCGTAGGGGCTCGGGATGATCTCCCGCGGCCGGTCCACGAGACGCGCCTCCGGCGTCTCCATCGGGCGGCCGTCCTTGTCGTAGCCGGTGGCCCAGTTCACGCCCTCCACGAAGTTCTTGGCCGAGATGAACTTGCCGTTGGTCCGGTCGATCACGAAGAAGAAGCCGTTCTTGGGCGCGTGGAGGATGACCTTGCGCGGCGCGCCGCCGATCTTGAGATCGGCGAGGATCATCGGCTGCGTCGAGGTGAAGTCCCAGTTCTCGCCCGGCGTCTCCTGATAGTGCCAGACGTACTTCCCGGTGTCGGGGTTGAGCGCGACGATCGAGCCGAGGTAGAGATTGTCGCCGCCCGCCGGGCTCCGCTTGCTCCGCGCCCACGGGGAGCCGTTGCCCGTGCCGATGTACATGAGGTTGAGATCAGGGTCGAACGTCATCGTGTCCCACGGCGTGCCGCCGCCGCCGGCCTCCCAGTACTTCCCGCTCGGGTCCCACGTCTTGGCGGCCTTGGCCATCGACGCGTCCTCGAAGGGCTTGGAAGGATCGCCGGGCACGGTGAACCAGCGCCAGCGTTGGGCGCCGGTGGCCGCGTCGTAGGCGGTGACGTAGCCGCGTACGCCGTACTCGGCGCCGCCGTTGCCGATGATGACCTTGTCCTTGTAGACGCGGGGGGCGCCGGTGATGGTGTAGGAGCGCGCGCGGTCGATGATGGTGTCCTTGCTCCAGAGCACCTGCCCGCTCACCGCGTCCAGCGCGACGAGCCGGCCGTCGTAGGTCGCGACGTAGACGCGGCCCTTGTAGACGGCCACGCCGCGGTTCACCACGTCGCAGCAGCCCTTGTAGCCCGCCTCGCGCGGCACGTCGGGATCGTAGGTCCAGAGGCGCTTGCCGTTGCGCACGTCGATAGCGTGGACGACGCTCCAGGAGGCGCTCACGTACATCACGCCGTCGACCACCAGGGGGGTGGCCTCGACGCCGCGCCGGGACTCGAGGTCGTACGCCCACACGAGGCCCAGCACCTTGACGTTGTCCGCGTTGATCTGGGTGAGCCGGCTGAAGCGCGTCTCCGCGTAGTCCAGCCCGTGGCTGGGCCAGTCACGCGACGTCCGCGCGTTGGCCCGGATGAAGGCGCCGTCGACCTTGCCCGCCGAGATCTTGATCCGCTCGGGCGGGGTGTTCTCCATCTTGCCCTGGGCGGAGGCGCCACCGATGAGGGCGCCGAGGGTGAGTGCCGCGAGAGCCGTTGAGAGCGCACGCTTCATGGGCCCCTCCTTCTGGAACGACGCCGGTGTCAGGATCCGGAAGGCTCGCCCGACGATCCTGCCAGAGCCACGGCACGAGGTCAACGCGGGTATACTCGGCACGCATGGGTGCGTGCACTCGGCGGGCATTCCTGGGGGCGGTCGGCTCAGCCGCGCTCGCTTCACGTTTGGCACTCGCCTTCGTGCTGACCGGGTGATCCTGTGTCGCGGGCCGCGCTAGAGCGAGCGCACCACCTTCAGGACGTCGCCGGGATCCGGCCGCACCTGGAAGTTGTGGGCGACCTTGAACCAGCGCACCGTTCCGTCGCGATCGACCACGATGGTGGCGGGCTTCGGCACGTCCTCGCCGTTGGGACCGCCCGCCGAGTGGATCAGGCCGTAACGGCGGGCCACCGCGAGATCACGGTCGGCGAGGAAGCGGTAGTCGAGGTGCAGCCCCTCCGCCACCTGCTGGCTCCGCTCGTTGGAATCGGGCGAAATCGCGACGATCTCCACGCCGGCCTGCTCGGCCTCCGACAGCTGGGCTCCAAGACCTTGGAGCTCGGCCATGCAGAAGGGTCACCAGTAGCCGCGATAGAAGATGACGATGACCGGCTTCTTCCCGCGATAGTCCGCGAGGGTCACGGGCCGGCCGGCCGCGTCAGGCAACGTGAAGTCCGGCGCCGCTTCGCCCATGCGGAACGCGAGCGGCGTGTCGGGTACCCGCGCGCCGACGAAGTCGAACCAGGCGCCCGCGACCAGGAGCAGGCTCGAGATGAAGAGGGCCACCCACGAGGGCCAGCGCGGCCGGTAGCCACGCCAGAGGGCGAAGATCGGCAGGAAAGTGGCGAGCGCGAACGCGATCACGTAACCCTCGGGATGATTGCGCACGATGGGCACGCCGAGGAGCATCACGTACGCCGCGATGGCGCCGAAGGCGATGACGACGCTCAGGAGCGCGAGACGCAGACCGGATCTCACGGCCGTCATTCTCTCACGCTCCCCTGGAAGACCTCGGCCAGGCGGCGTATCCCCGCGCCGATCTCGGACTCGCTCAAGGACGCGTAGCCGAAGAGGAGGCCCGCGCGTCGGGGCGGCTCCACGTATGACGGCGCCACCGAGTAGATGCCCACGCCCGCCTTCGCGGCGCGCGCGATGGCGGACGGAAGCTCCGCCGGGCGCAGGCCGTTGAGCCAGACCACGAGGTGCACGCCGGTGTTCTCTCCCGCGATCTCCACGCGGTCGCCAAAATGGTGGCGCAGCGCCTCGATGAGGGCCCGCCGCCGCCTCGCATTCCGGCCGCCCGCGCGGCGGAGATAGCGCTCGTACCGGCCGCTCGTGATCAGCTCGGCCAGTGCCTCCTGGTAGAGCGGCGCCGAGAAGCGATCGGCCACCCACTTCGCGGCGAGGAAGGCGGGCACGAGCGGGCGCGGCAGCACGAGATAGCCCACACGCAGAGCCGGGAACAGCGTCTTCGAGAACGACCCGAGGTAGAGGGTCCGCTCGTCACGGTCGAGGGACTGGAGCGCCTCCAGCGGGTGGCCTTCATAGCGGAACTCGCTCACGTAGTCGTCCTCGACCACCCAGGCGCCGACGCGCGCCGCCCACTGGAGGAGGGCGAGGCGCCGATGCAGCGGCATGATGACCCCGCTGGGGAACTGATGGCACGGCGTCACGTAGGCAAGGCGGGGCCGCTGGGCCGCGGGCGGGAGTTTGCTCGTGTCGAGACCGTCACCATCGACGGGCACACGCAACAGGCGCGCGCCCACCGCCTCGAAGGGAATGGTGGCGCCGGGGTAATGTGGCTCCTCCACGACCGCGCCGTCGCCCGGGCCGAGGAGCACGCGCGCGATCAGGTCCAGCGCCTGCTGCGTCCCGTTCACGATGAGGATGCGGTCGGGATCGCTCACCACGCCGCGGGCGCGTCCGAGATACTCGCTGAGGGCCTCCCGCAGCGGGCGGTGGCCCGCGGGGCCGCCGTAGCCGAGCGCGTCGGAGGAGGTGCGGCGGGCCCGCGCGGCGAGAAGACGTCGCCAGATCACGCGCGGGAACTCGTCCACCGCGGGCCGGCCGTAGCGGAAGTCGTAGCGCAGCGCCGGGCGCGCGGCCGGCGGCTGCGGCGCGAGCTGAAGCCGCTCGGTCAGACGCCGGGCGTACGCGGACACCGCCGCCGGGCGCGGCGCCGCGGCGGGACGGGCCGACACGGGAGCCAGGCGCGGCGCCGGCACGCGCGCCACGGACGTGGCGCCACGGTGACGGCTCACCAGGTACCCCTCGGCGGCGAGCTGCTCGTAGGCCAGCATGACGGTGTTGCGCGACACTCCCAGATCACGTGCGAGAGCCCGAGTCGACGGGACCCGCGCGGTGGGGCCGAGCCGGCCCGCACGGATCATCCCCTTCAGCGCGTGATAGACGCGGCGATAGAGCGGCCCGCTCGCCTCGCGCAGGTTCAGCAGCATGGCATCTCGCCTCCTCGGAGCGTTCCGAATCTGGCCCCTTCCATCCAGTCGAAACTGGCCCTTTCACAGGGCCAGGGGCGGGACTAGGATACCCGAGACAAGGAGGTTCGACGATGGCAACCAAGGCGGACGATCTGGCGACCCTCGAGACCCTCAACCGTGGCTATCTCCTCGCCGCCGAGAAGCGCGACGTGGCCTGGTACGCGGAGCACCTGGCGGAGGACTATCGCGCCACCAACCCGGACGGCTCCTTCGTGGACAAGGCGGGGTTCCTGGCCCGCTTCGCCAAGCCCCACACCATGACGGATCTCCGCGCGCCCGAGGTGCGCATCCAGCACCTCGGCGACACCGCGCTCATCCACGCGAGCTTCGAGGACACGCGGCCGGACGGCAGCCACGGCCGCGGGCGGTACACCGACATCTGGCAGCGGCGGAACGGGCGCTGGCTCTGCGTCTCCGCCCACTTCACGAGGTGCTGATCATGGCCACCGCGACCACGACAACGGACCAGGCCGCCCTCGAGGCGCTCAACCACGAGTACATCCGCTCGGTCAGCGAGGCCGACGTGCGCTGGTTCGACGCGAACCTCTCGGACGACTTCGTCAACAGCAATCCCGACTGCTCGCTGGTGGACCGCGCGGGATTCCTCGCCCAGATCGGCCGCGGCTCCAGCGTGAAGAGCCTCGCCATCGAGGACGTGCTGGTCCGCGTGCTGGGGGACGTCGCATTGATCCATGCGCGGACGACGTACCTGAAGGCCGATGGCCAGCCGGGCGCGGGACGCTACACGGACGTGTGGCAGAAGCGCGGCGGACGCTGGATCTGCGTGGCCGCGAACGTCACGCGGCTCTAGCCGAGGCGGAAGCCCTCGTAGCCCTTGGCGGCGACCTCGTCGCACTTCTGGCGATACAGGCCCACGCCGCCCACGTAGGGCATGAAGACGCGCGGCTTGCCGAGCACGTTGGCGCCCGTGTACCAGGAGGCGGCCTTGGGATACAGCGTCATGTGGCCGACCGCGTTGACGTGGTCCACCCAGGCGTCCTCCGACTCCGGCGTGGCCTCGATGGTCGCCCGGCCGCGGGCGCGGAGATAGGCCATGCAGTCGGCGATCCAGTCCACGTGCTGCTCGATGGACACGAGCATGTTGCTGAGCACCGACGGGCTGCCCGGCCCGGTGATCGCGAAGAGGTTGGGGAAGCCGGCCACCGTCAGGCCCAGATAGGTGCGCGGGCCCGCTGACCACTTGTCCTTGAGGCTGATCCCGTCGCGGCCCCGGATGTCGATGCGGAGCAGCGCGCCGGTCATGGCGTCGAAGCCGGTGGCGAAGACCAGGCTGTCGAACGTGTAGCGGCCCGCCGCGGTGCGGAGGCCGTCGGGGGTGATCTCCTCGATGGGCGCGGTGCGCACGTCCACCAGCGTGACGTTGTCCCGGTTGAACGTGGCGTAATAATCCGTATCGACACAGAGCCGCTTGGTGCCGAGGGGGTACGTCTTCGGCGTGAGCAGCTCGGCCACCGCGGGATCGCGCACGATCGCGTGGATCTTCTGGCGGAAGAACGCGGCCGCGGTGTCGTTGGCCTCCTGGCTGATCTGGATGTCGAGGTAGGTCGCGGCGAAGCCGAGCCCGCCGCGCTGCCAGCGCTTCTCGTACTCGCGCTCGCGCTCCTCGGCGGAGACGGAGAGCGCGGACACGTCGTTCCGCTCGATCACGAAGCCCACGCGCGACTCGCGCGCGGCCTGCCGATGGGTGGGATACTCGGCCTTCCAGCTCCGCTGGTACTCCGGGTCCATGGGCACGTTGCGCGCGGGCACCGAGTAGTTGGGCGTGCGCTGGAACACGTAGAGATGCGCGGCCTGCTTCGCGATGATGGGGATGGACTGGATCGCGGACGAACCAGTGCCAATAATACCCACTTGGAGTCCGGTGAAGTCCACTCCTTCGTGGGGCCAGCTCCCGGTGTGATAGCGCGCGCCCTTGAACGTCTCGACGCCCTTGAAGGGCGGCACCTGGAGATCGGACAGGCACCCCGTGGCCATGACGCAGAAGCGCGCGGACACGAGGTCGCCGCGGTCGGTGCGCACCGTCCACCGGCGCGCGGCCTCGTCGAAGGCGGCCGAGACCACGTTCGTCTCGAATTGGATGTCCCGCTTGAGGTCGAAGCGGTCGGCCACGTGATTGGCGTACTTCAGGATCTCGGGCTGCGAGGCGTAGCGCTCCGTCCACTCCCATTCCTGCTCGAGCTCCGGAGAGAACGAGAAGGAGTAGTCCATGCTCTCGACGTCGCAGCGCGCGCCGGGGTAGCGGTTCCAGTACCAGGTGCCGCCCACCCCCTTGCCCCGCTCGAACACCTGCGCGGAGAAGCCGAGCCCGCGGAGGCGATGCAGCATGTAGAGGCCGGCGAAGCCAGCGCCGACGATCACCGCGTCCACGTCCCGTGCCCCCGTCGCATCAGCCACGCGCTCTCCTCTTGGTTGCCGGCGCCACGTGCCGGTAGGCCTGCTCCACCAGCGCCGCCACCTGCGTCCAGCTCGGTCGTCCATCGATCCGCACGCCCACCCAGCCCCGGATGCCCACGTAGGGCGGCCGGAAGAATCGCGCGGGATCGGCCTTCACCAGCGCCTCCTGCTCGCCCAGCGGCGCGGGCAGCCACACCGCGAGATGGTCGGCGCCGTGGTGGTGATTGTCCAGCTGAGCGAAGAGCCGCCCCCCCACCCGCCACGTGGGCTCGCCCCACGCCACCTTCTCACTGGTGTCCGGCAGCGCGAGGCAGATCGCGCGCAGCCGCCCGATGGGATCGGCCCCTACCCTCGCCCCGGCCGGCTTCCCGGCCGGCCGCCGACCCCCCCGTTGCGTGGCCATAGGACACTTGTTATAACAAGCCTCACCATGGCCGTCCACCGGCTCGAGCCTGGTCCACCCTCTCTCTATTTCCAGCTGCACCAGCACCTGGTGGAGCGGATCCGGGCCGGCGAGTTCGGGCCCTCGGTTCCCCTCCCCACCGAGATGGAGCTGTGCGAGCAATATGGTGTGAGCCGGATCACCGTTCGGCGCGCCCTCGACGCGCTCGCCGACGAGCGGCTCATCTCGCGCCGGCGCGGCGTCCGCACCTTCGTGGTGGAGCCCCCCGTGAAGTCGGTCGCCCTGACCGGCTCGCTCGACGACGCCCTCTCCTACTCCGGCAATCTCTCGCTGAAGCTGCTCTCGACGGAGGAGGTGCGGCCCTCGCCGGTGGTCGCGCAGGCGCTCCGGCTGGACGCCGGCGAGTCGGTGCGGCGGCTCGAGGCCATCGCGGCGTCCGCGGGCGAGCCCTTCGCTTATGCGGAGTATTACCTGCCCCGCGCGGTCAGCGCCCTGTTCGATCCGACCGACCTCCAGGCCCGGGTGCCCGTTCTCCGCGCCATCGAGCAAAAGCTGGGGCGGCGCATCACCAGCGCCAGTCAGACGGTGGAGCCGGTCATCGCCGATCGCGCGGTGGCCGACTATCTCGGCATGAAGCCGCGCGCGCCCCTCCTCAAGGTCGTGCGCACCTACTTCACCGCGGAGGACACGCCGGTGAAGACCGACGTCGTCCGCTATCACCCGGAGCGCTATCGCTACACCGTGCAGCTCTTCTCGAGGAGAGAGACATGAAGATCAGCGCGTTCCACCTGATGCCCCATCGCGAGCTGCCCGCCGACTTCGAGCAGAAGTACGAGTCCGTGTGGGTGACGCCGCCCTGGCACGAGCTGGCCGAGCCGAAGCGAGTGGGCCAGTACTACAACTGGACGCTGGACGAGCTCCTGTTCGCCGCGCGCGCCGGCTTCGACGGCGTGTGCACCAACGAGCATCACCAGAACGCCTACGGCTTCATGCCGAGTCCGAACATCATGGGCGCGGTGATGGCGAAGGCCACGAACGGGTCCAACGTCGCCATCGTGCAGATGGGCGCCACGCTGCCCACCTCAAACCCGCCCATCCGCGTCGCCGAGGAGTACGCGATGCTCGACTGCATCAGCGGCGGGCGGCTCGTGGCGGGCCTGCCGCTCGGCAGCCCGATGGACGTGAACTTCTGCTACGGCATCACGCCCATGGAGCACCGCGAGCGCTACCGCGAGGCCTTCGCGCTCACGCTGAAGGCCTGGCAGTCGCGCGAGATCTTCGCCTGGAACGGGCGCTACTTCCAGCTCGCCAACGTGAATCTCTGGCCGCGCCCCATCCAGCAGCCGCACCCGCCGGTATGGGTGCCGGGCTCGGGCAGCATCAGCACGTTCGACTTCGCCGTGGAGCATGACGTCTGCTACTGCTTCCTGTCCTACTCGGGCGCGAAGGCGGCGAAGTCGATGATGGACGGCTACTGGCAGGTCGTGACGGATCGCGGCAAGGACGCCAATCCCTATCGCGCGGGCTTCCTCCAGCTCGTCACCGTGGCCGAGACCGACGCCCAGGCCGAGGAGAAGTACGCCAAGCACGTCGAGTACTTCTATCACAAGTGCCTGCACTGGCCGCCGCAGTACCTCTCGCCGCCGGGCAATCAGGACTACCGGAGCCTCGTGTCCGCGGTGGCCAAGCCCCTCCGCTACGCGGTGGACCCGAAGGCGCTCCGCTATCGCGACTTCGTGGAGAAGGGCTACGTCATCTCGGGCAGCCCGGCCACCGTGCGCGATCGGCTGAAGGAGGAAGTGGTGAAGGGGCTCAACGTGGGCAATCTCATGGTGCTGCTGCAGATCGGCTCCATGCCCCACGAGCTCACGCTCGAGAATATGGACCTGTTCGCCAAGAAGGTGTTGCCCGAATTGCGCGGCTGCTGGAACGAGGAGGGCTGGGTGAATCACTGGTGGCCGGCCGGGCTGCGCGACGCGGTGCCCGCCGCGGTGCCCGCGGGCGCGGCGAGCCGGGCATGATCCGCGAGCAGACGCTCTCCGTCTGGCAGAACCGCGTGCGCATGCGCGTGCTCTCGGACGGCGCGGGCCCGCCGCTCGTCTACTACCACGGGCCCTGGGGCCTCACCTGGGACCCGTTCCTGGGGGAGTTGGCCACGCGCTTCACCGTCTACGCGCCCGAGCATCCGGGGACGTCCCCCAGCGCGCACGACGACATCTATCACCTCGACAATCTCTGGGATCTCGTCCTCTGCCACGAGGAGCTCCTGACCGCGCTCAAGCTGGACGCGGTGGCGATGGCCGGCCACTCCTTCGGCGGCATGGTGGCGTGCGAGATGGCCGCGGCCTACCCGCGCCGCGTTCGCCGCTTGGCCTTGATCGCGCCGCTGGGATTCTGGCGAGATGCCGAGCCGGTGAAGAACTGGATGATGGTCAACCCGACGGACATGCCGGGCTGGGTGTTTCGCGATGCCGGCAGCGAGGCGGCGAAGGCGATGATCGGGCCCACCGAGCCGCCGGACGCCGCGGCCGCCGCGCGCGTGAAGCTCATGTGGGCCATGGGCGCGACGGGCAAGTTCCTCTGGCCCATTCCCGACAAGGGGCTCAAGAAGCGCATCCACCGAGTGACCGCGCCCACGCTCCTCGTGTGGGGCAAGGACGATCGCATTCTACCGCCGGTTTACGCCGACGAATTTACACAGCGCATCCCGGGCGCGCGGCTGCAGACGGTGGCCGACGCGGGGCATGCGCCCCAGGTCGAGCAGCCGGGCGCGGTGGCGCGCATCGTCGGCGAGTTCCTGGGCGGATGACGCGCGCATGAAAGACCGGACGCTGCGCGGCAAGGTCGTCCTCGCGGGCATCGGCGAGACCACGTACTACAAGCATGGCCAGGCGCCCGCGTCCGAGTTCCAGCTCGCGCTGGAGGCGATCCTCAAAGCCTGCCACGACGCTGGCATCGATCCACGTGAGGTCGACGGCTTCTCCTCCTACAGCAACGATCGGAACGATCCCTCGCGCATCGCCGCCGCGCTGGGCCTGCCCGCGCTGCGCTTCTCCAACATGCAGTGGGGCGGCGGCGGGGGCGGCGGCTCCGCCGCGGTGGGCAACGCGGCGGCCGCGGTGGCGGGCGGCGTGGCCGACTGCGTGGTGGTGTTCCGCGCGCTCGCCCAGGGGCAGTTCCAGCGCTTCGGCGCCGCGCCGCCGGTGGCCACGGTGGCGGGCGAGCTGGCCATGACCTTCCCCTACGGGCTCATCTCCCCCGCCCAGCGCTTCGCCATGCGGGTGATGCGCTTCATGCACGAGCACGGCGTGCGCCATGAGGCGCAGCGGGCGATCGCGCTGGCTTCCTACCACCACGCCCAGGCCAACCCGAGAGCGGTCATGCATGGCCGGCCGCTCACCGCCGAGGCGTACGACGCCTCGCGGTGGATCGTGGAGCCGTTCCGGCTCTTCGACTGCTGCCTGGAGAACGACGGGGCCGCCGCCATCGTGGTGGTGTCCGCGGATCGCGCCCGCGATCTCCCCAAGCGCCCGGCCTATCTGCTCGGGGTGGCGCAGGGCTCCGAGCACCGGAACGCCGCCCGCGCCCACAACGCCCCGCTCTACGCCACCTCGTCCTTCACCACCGTGGTGCCGCGCCTCTACGACATGGCGGGCGTGACGCCCGCCGACGTGGACGTGGTGCAGAGCTACGAGAACTTCACCGGCGGCGTGCTCATGAGCCTGGTCGAGCACGGCTTCTTCGCCGCCGAGGAGGCCAACGAGTTTCTGCGGGTCGACAATCTGCTGGCGCCGTCCGGGCGGCTGCCGCTCAACACCAGCGGCGGCAATCTCGCCGAGTGCTACATGCACGGTTTCGAGCTGGTGATCGAGGCGGTGCGCCAGCTCCGTCGGGAATCGACTGCCCAGGTGCCCGACGCGGACGTGTCGATGGTGATCTCGGGACCCATGGTGACGCCGGTATCGAGCTTGATCCTCGGCGGGGAGGCCACGCTGTGACGATGGCGCCGACGGCGACGGGACGCTACTACCTGCCCGCCGGCTTGCCCGCGCCGGTGGCCGAGCCCGATGGGCTCGACCGACCCTACTGGGACGGCACGCGCCGGAGCGAGCTCTGGGTGCAGCGCTGCAACCGCTGCCGCACCTGGCAGTGGGGACCCGAGTGGATCTGCCACGCTTGTCTCGTCAGCGACGTCGGCTGGACGCGGGTGGACGGCCGCGGCGTCATCTACTCATGGGAGCGCGCGTGGCATCCCGTGCATCCGGCTCTCAAGGGCCATGGGCCCTACATCGTGGTGCTGGTGGAGCTGCCGCACGCCGGCGGCATCCGCATGCTCGGCAATTTGCTCGGCGATCCGCAGCAGGTCGTGACCATCGGGGCGCCCGTCGAGGCCGTGTTCGAGGCGCACGACGACGCCAAGACCCCGTTCACTCTCGTGCAGTGGGTGTGCGAGCCGCAGGACGCCGCGGGGCTGGGGCCCCGCCGTCCGAGGCGAGCAATTTGATAGAAGACCGCGTAGGAGGAGATGACATGAGCCAGCTCGAGATCAACGCGCCGAACCTGTGGCGGCTCGAATCCCCCGGGCATGCCGGCTGGGCGCGCACCGCCCGGCCGCAGGATCCCAACAAGTACTTCATCGTGTCCGCCGACTGCCACGCCAACGAGCCCGCGAACCTGTGGGCCGAGCGCATCGACGCGAAGTACCGCGACCGCCTGCCCCGCGTGATCACGGACGAGAACGGGGTGAAGTGGCGCGTGTCCGAGGGCCACCGGCCCGATCGCCTTCGCGTCGACGAGATGGAGGGCGAGGACCGGCTGAGGCAGCTCGCCGGCGCCGATCCCCGGGACCGCCTGCGCGATCACGATCGCGACGGCATCGACGCCGAGGTGATCTTCCCCAACAAGGGGCTCAGCATGTGGGCCACGCCGGACGCGGTGTTCGCCCAGGCGCAGTGCCGGGTGTGGAACGAGTGGGCGTGGGAGACCTTCGGCCCCTACAACGACCGGCTCTCGCCCGTCGCCGCCATCGCCTCCGCGGACCTCGAGGGCTCGATCGCCGAGGTGAAGCGTGTGGCCAAGGTGGGCTTCCGCGCGCTGACCCTTCCCTGCAAGCCGGTCTGGGGCGCGCACGACGTCGATCACGCCAACTACAACTTGCCGACCTTCGATCCCCTCTGGGCGGTCATCCAGGACACCGGCCTGCCCATCACCTTCCACATCTCCACCGGGCGCGATCCCCGCGCGTCACGCGGCAACGGGGGCGCGGTCATCAACTACGTGTCGCATTCGCTCGCGCCGACGGTGGAGCCGGTGGCGAACTTCTGCGCCTCAGGCCTGCTCGAGCGCTTCCCGAAGCTCCGCTTCGCCACCATCGAGGCCGGCATCGGCTGGCTGCCGTGGGCGCTCGAGGCCATGGATGAGGCGTACCGCAAGCACCACTTCTGGGTCCGGCCCAAGCTCAAGCACCTGCCCAGCGACTACTTTCGCATGCACGGCTTCGCGTCGTTCCAGGAGGATCCGGTCGGCTTGCGACTGGCGGAGCCGCTCAATCTGATGGACTGCTTCATGTGGGGCAACGACTACCCGCATCACGAGGGGACGTGGCCACACTCCGCGGAAGCCATCGAGCGGACGATGGCCGGCGTGTCCGACACCGCGCGGGCGAAGATGCTGGGGCTGAACGCGGCGCGGCTGTTCGGCTTCGAGGTGCCGGCGGCGAAGGGCCTAGGCTAGCCGCGCTAAAAAACC
>DASTYT010000151.1 GCA_035764725.1 Candidatus Methylomirabilota bacterium
CGATGGACCCACGATCTCGACCGCCGGTGGAATGGGACTGCCCCGGTCGAACCAGAGCTGGGCGTCGGGCACGGCGGTGGTGACTTTGCGGGTGTACGAGCCGAGGTCGTAGTATTCCATGTGATCCTGGATAGGTCCTGGCTCGCGGTGGGGGAGAGATTGCCCGCAGGATAGCCAGCTCGTAATCGGCCGCCAGATATTGCGAGGTGCCGCCTTTGCGGAGGATCGGCTAGGCCGAGCCGCATCCCGCATCGCGCGCGTCACGCACGCGGTCCTGTGCTACGGTTGGCGCGATCGCGCGCTGTGACTCCTTACAAGGGAGACGCCCGCATGCCCGAGCCGCCCACGCGCTTCACCTTGCTCACGGCCTCCCGTCTCCTCGACGGCTCCGGGGCCGCGCCCGTCGACCAGGGGGCCCTGCTCATCGAGGGCGACCGCATCGTCAGCCTGGGCCCGGCGGCCCGGGTGCGCGCGCCGGAGGGCGCGTCCGTGGACCGGAGAGACTACGGGATAGCGACAATCCTGCCCGGCCTCGTCGACGCGCACACACACCTGGTGGCGCCGGGTGACGGCACCCTCGGCGACGACATCGCGAAGGAGGACGACGACATTCTGCTCCTCCAGGCGGCGAAAAACGCCCGCACCTTGCTCCACTCGGGCGTGACAACGCTTCGCGAGAACGGCGCCAAGGGCAAGGTGGCCTTTTCGCTGCGCGAGGGCATCCGACGCAAGCTCGCTCCGGGGCCGCGCATGGTCATCTGCGGGCGCCCCATCGCGATGACGGGCGGGCACATGGGCTACTTCGGCTCGGAGGCCGACGGGGAGACGGCCGTCCGTGCCGAGGTCCGCAAGCTTCTGAAGGAAGGCGCCGACTACATCAAGATCGTGGCGAGCGGCGGCTCCACGCGCACCTCCGACCCGAACCGCGCCTCCTACACCGTCGCCGAGCTCGTGGCGATGACCGACGAAGCGCATCGCCACGGGAGGCTCACCGCTGCCCACTGCACCTCGGCGCAGTCCGTGCAGAACTGCCTCGACGCAGACGTGGACATGATCATCCACTGCATCTTCACCGAGCCTGACGGCTCCTACCGCTTCCGGCCCGACCTCGTCGAGCGGCTGGCTGCCGCCAAGGCCTGGGTCAACCCTACGCTCTACGTGATGAAAGCCGGAATCGAGCGGCTGCGCGAGGCGCGGGAGCGGGAGGGGCGGCTCACCCCCGAGCTGGTTGCGCAACTCGAAGAATCGCGGCGGGCGCTTGACGTGCGGGTGGATGCCGTCCGCCGCATGAGCGAGGCCGGCGTCCGGATGACCGCGGGGTCGGACTCGCCGTGGGGTTGGTACGCCCCCGGGGAGTTCGTTCACGAGATCCACATGCTCGCGCAGGCCGGACTCTCGTACGCAGATGCCATCGTGACCGGCACCGCCGGCGCGGCGGAGTCCATCGGCGTCGGCGGCATGGCCGGGCGCCTCCAGCCGGGCCGTCAGGCCGACGTGCTGGTGGTGCGCGGCGACCCCACGCGCGACATCACCGCCCTCTGGGACGTGCTCGACGTCTACCAGGCGGGCCGCCGACTCGAGCGGGCGCCCTAGTCGTAGAGGTGGCAGGCGGCCTGATGCGCGGGGCCGACGGCGCGGGGCGCGGGGCGCTCGACGCGGCAGCGGTCGAAGGCGGCCGGGCAGCGCGGATGGAAGCGGCAGCCCGCGGGCACGTCGAATCCGCTCGCCACTTCCCCCTTCGGAACGATCCGATCACGGCGCAGGGTGGGATCGACGACAGGGATGGCCGACAGTAACCCCTGGGTATACGGATGCTTGGGCTCCCGGTGGATGACGTCGCGCGTGCCCACCTCCACGATCTCGCCGAGGTACATAACCGCGACGCGATCCGACATGTGCAGGACCACGTGGAGATCGTGGGAGATGAAGAGATAGGTGAGGCCGAAGCGGAGCCGGAGATCCATCAGGAGGTTCAGCACCTGAGCCTGGACCGAGACGTCGAGAGCTGAGACCGGCTCATCGGCCACGATGAGGCTCGGCTGCAGCGCCAAGGCCGCCGCGATACCGATGCGCTGGCGCTGGCCGCCCGAGAGCTCGTGAGGGAAGCGCTCGGCAAAGCCGGGATCGAGCCCCACCACCTCGAGCAGCTCGGCCACGCGGCGACGCCGGCCCGCGACGTCCGTCTGGCCGTAGATCGCCAGCGGCTCGGCGATGATGCTTCCGACCCGCATCCGCGGGTTGAGCGAGCCGAACGGATCCTGAAAGACGATCTGCAAGCGTTGGCGCGCGGCCCAGAGCTCGCGCGGCGACAGCGCGAGAAGGTCCCGCCCTTCGAAACGGATATACCCCGCAGTGGGCTCGATCAGCCGCAAGACGAGCCGGCCGGTGGTGGTCTTGCCGCAGCCCGACTCGCCCACGAGGCCCAGCGTCTTGCCCGGCTCGAGGTTGAAGCTTACCCCATCCACCGCGCGAATCACGCGCCGGCGGCGGGCGAGCCACGCACCGCCCACGTCGAACTGCTTGACGAGGCCCTGCACCTCGAGCAGCGGGCCCGCCGTCACGTCACGACCGGGCAGGCCACGAAGTGCCCCGGCTCCCGCTCCTCGAGCGCGGGCTCTTCGCGGCGGCAGCTCGCGACGGCGTAGGCGCAACGCGGGGCGAAGCGGCAGCCCGCTCCTCCCTTGCGGAGATCGGGCGGCACGCCCTCGATGGACGCGAGCGGCTGGCCGAAGCGGCTCGGATGGGGCAGGCACTGGAGCAGCCCGCGCGTGTAGGGATGGATCGGCCGGGCGAAAAGGCTTGCCACCGGCGCGAGCTCGACGATGCGCCCGCCATAGATCACGGCGACGCGGTGGCAGAGCTCAGCGACGACCCCGAGGTCGTGGGTGATCAGGAGCACCGCCATGCCTCGCTCCGCCTGGAGCCGTCGCAGGAGGTCGAGGATCTGCGCCTGGATGGTGACGTCCAGCGCCGTGGTCGGCTCGTCGGCGATCAGGAGCGCGGGCCCCGAGGCCAGCGCCATCGCGATCATGGCACGCTGGCGCAGCCCCCCGGAGAGCTGGTGCGGGTAGTCGCGAGCCCGCTGGCGCGGCGACGGGATCTGGACCAGCTCGAGCATCGCTTCCACGCGCGCCCACGCCTCCCGCTTGCCGCCGCTGTGCGCAAGGATGGTCGAGGCGATCTGGTCGCCGATCGAAAACACGGGGTTCAGCGACGTCATCGGCTCCTGGAACACCATGGCGATCCGCGCGCCTCGCACGCGCCGCATGGCCTCCCCATCCTTGGCGAGGAGATCTTCACCTTCGAAGAGGACCTTCCCCCCCGCGATGCGCCCCGGCGGCGGAACGAGCCGCATGATCGACAGCGAGGTCACGCTCTTCCCGCAGCCCGACTCGCCCACCAGTCCCAGCACCTCGCCGCGGTCGATCGTGAAGCTCACGCCATCGACGGCGCGCAGTATGCCCTGGTTCGTCGCGAAATGTGTCTCGAGGCTCTCGACGGTGAGGAGGGGCCGCACGCTTAGACCTTCAGACGCGGGTCGAGTGTGTCGCGCAGCCAGTCGCCGAGCAGATTGACGGCGAGCACGCTCAGGATGATCGCGAGTCCAGGGAGGGTGGCGAGCCACCATGCGGTGGCAAGGTAGTTTCGCCCGTCGGCGAGCATCCAGCCCCAGGTCGGCGTGGGCGGCTGCACGCCGAGGCCCAGGAAGGACAGCGCCGACTCGTAGATGATCATGAACGCGAGCTCGAGCGTCGCGACCACGATGATCGGTGTCAGCGCGTTCGGCAGCACGTGCCTGAGCAATAGGCGACCCGAGCGGTTGCCGCGCGCACGAGCCCCGCTCACGAACTCGCGTTCGCGAATCGACAGGACATCGGCGCGGACGACCCGCGCGAACTGCACCCAGCGGGTGACCGCCATCACCAGAATCACGTTCAGGAGGCTCGGGCCGAGCGCAAAGACGACCCCCATCGCGAGCAGGATGTAGGGGATGGCGAGAAACACATCCACCACACGCATGATGAGGGCGTCGGCGCGGCCGCCGTAAAAGCCCGCGAGGAGGCCGAGGGAGACGCCGATGAGGCACGAAAGCGTCACCGCGGAGAGACCGACGCCGAGGGAGATCCGGCCCCCGTGGACGATGCGGCTCAGAATGTCGCGGCCGAGGTGATCGGTGCCGAGGGGATGTTCCCAGAGGCCCCGTGCCTGCCAGGCGGGGGGCCGGAGGCGCTTGGTGAGCATCTGCCGCCCGGGATCCCACGGGGCGATCTGCGGGGCGGCCAGTGCCGCGCTCCCCATGAGGAGCAGCACGGTGATGCCGAAGGCCGCACGGAAGCTCACGCGGCTCACGGCTTGCTCCGCACGAAGACGATACGGGGATCGAGATACGTGTAGACCAGGTCCATGACCAGATTGATGACGACGAAGATCGTAGCCAGCATCGCGACGATGGCTTGCACCAGGGGATAGTCGCGGCTGAAGATCGCGTCAACCGCGAGCCGGCCCACACCCGGCCAGGCAAAGATCGTCTCGGTGATGACCGCGCCCCCCAGGAGAATCCCGAATTCCAGGCCGACGATGGTGACGAGGGGGATGGCCGCGTTCTTGAGAGCGTACTTGTACGTGACGAGAAAGGCGCGCACGCCCGCGGCCCGCGCGGTGCGCACGTAGTCCTGGGCCAGCACCTCGAGCATCCCCGAGCGCGCCATGCGGGCGATGCGCGCCATCGAGAAGGCGCCGAGCGCGGTGGCGGGCAAGACGAGCGACGTGAGCCCGTCGCGCCCCGCCGCCGGGAACCAGCCGAGCCAGACCGCGAACACCATGATCAGGAGGAGTCCGAGCCAGTATACCGGCATCGCCTGGCCCATCAGGACACCCACCGAGCAGATCGCGTCGAGCAGGGAGTTGCGCCGCAGCGCGGAGAGGATGCCGGCGGGGACGGCCACCGCGAGGGCGAGGCCGAGCCCGGCCGCAGTCAGCTCGAGGGTGGCGGGGAGCGTCTGGAGGATCAAGGTAAGGGCGGGAATCTGGTGCTTGAACGAAAGCCCGAAGTCGCCGCGGACGGCGCGCGAGAGGAAGCGCACGTACTGAACGGCCAGGGGATCGTCCAGCCCGAGGAGGGCGCGCAGCTGCCGCACATCCTCCTCGCGCGCCTCGAGCGGCAGGAGCAGGCGCGTGGGATCGCCCGTGAGGTGGAGAAGCCCGAAGACGATGACCGAGACGCCGAGGAGGACGAGGAGACTTTGTAGGAGCCGCCGCAGGACGTAGGCGAGCATGAGCGGCGCCTCCCCTCAGCCTCCCCTGAGGGGAAGAGGGACTAGAAGGAGATCTCGGTCAGCCGTATCGACTCGTCGCCCCGTGGCGTCCACTTGAGCCGGTTGTTCACCCCGTAGATGTCCATCTGCTGGTAGCCGAAGAGCCACGGCGCCTCCTCGCGGATGAGGCGGAGGAGCTGGCTGTAGAGCTGCTTCCGCTTGTCGGTGTTCATCTCCGACCGCGCCTGCTCCATCAGCTTGTCCACCTCCGCGTTCGAGAACTGCGAGACCGGCTCGCCGGTGTGGAGGTTCGGCGTCACCCAGTGATCGGGCTCGAGGCTCGGCAGACACCAGCCGTTCATGAAGATGTCCTCGGTCTTGTGGTCGAGCACCGAGCGGACGTAACTGCCCCACTCGCCTATGATCTTCACGTTGGTCTTGATGCCGTTCTCGGTGAGCTGGCCCGCCACCGCCTGCGCGATGTCCTTGTCCATCGCCCATCGACCGTTGGGGGCCTGAAGGGTGAGCTGGATATTCGTCTGCCCCGCGGCGGCCAGGAGCTCCTTGGCCTTCTTGGGGTTGTAGTCATAGAAGGGGATCGAGGGATCGTAGCCCCACACGTTGGGCGGCATGGACGAGTTGATCCGCTTGCCGTTGCCGAGAAGCACGCTGTCGATGATCCCCTGGACGTCCACCGCGTGGTTGATCGCCTGGCGGACGCGCTTGTCCGCGATGGGACCACCTTTGATCTGGGCGAGACCGAAATAGATGATGCGGCAGCTCGGCATCTTCTCGACCCGGACGCTCTTCGTGGTCGCCAGCGCCTGGAGCTGGTCGGGCGGCACGTTGACGATGAGGTCCGCCTGGCCGGTCTGGAGCGCCGCGATCCTCGCGCCGAGCTCGGGGATGGGCCGCCACGTCGCGCGGCGCACCGCCGGCTTGCCGCTCCAGTGCGCGTCATTGGCCTCGACCACGATCTTGTCGTTCTTCGTCCACTCGACGAACTTGAACGGCCCGGTGCCCACCGGCTTGAGATTGGCCTGGGCGTCGCCGACCTGCGCGATGTACTTCGGCGCGAGCTGGTACATGAGGGTCATGCGCGCGGGCATCGCCGGATCGGGCACCTTGGTGTGGAACCGCACCGTGAAGGGATCGACGATCTCGACGGCCTCGATCGTGCTGAACCAGCCCTTCTGCGGAGACTTGAAGTCCGCGCGATTGATGCGCTCGAAGGAGAACTTCACCGCCGTCGCGTCGAATGCCTCGCCGTTGTGGAACTTCACGCCCTGGCGAAGCTTGACTTCCCAGACCCGCTCGCTGACGAGCTTGTACGAGGTGGCGAGATTGGGCACGAGCTGGAGCTGCTTGTCGCGCGTGAGGAGCGTGTCGTAGATCGATGTGTTGATGATGAGCGTCACGATGTTGTTGGTCATCTGTACGTCGAGGAACTCGGCGTCGATGCCCTGGGCGATGGTGACGTCGCGCTCACCCGCCGCCCACACCTGACCTCGCGTCCCGAACCCCACGCCGCCTGTTGCCGCGAAGATGACCAAGATCGTCGCTACGGACCAGATCGCTCTTCGCATAGGCCCTCCGTTACGGGTTGGTCTTGAGGAGCGCGCCGATGCTATATCCGGGGCCACAGGGTGTCAAGGACGCGGCTGACTGGGGCGGTGCCGACCGGCCAACACTGCGTGTCTGAATCGGCTACCTCTTGCCAGGAGCAACGACCAGCGCGTTTGGCCCCCCCCCGCCAGGTAGCGACAGCGCCAGTGCGGGGAGCGTCACCACGAGCTGTGTCGAGGGACCCCCGTCGAGGTTGAGGGCATCCCAGCACCCGAGCCCGCCCTTGTCGGGCGGGTCGGCAAGGAAGCGTGCGAAGGCCGTAGATTCGGCCTTCGTCGACACGACGAGAACGACGACATTTCCCTCGGCGCACACCGCGGTCCGCTCGGCGATCTGGGGCTTCAGCTGCTGGACCTGTCCCCCGACGAGGAGGCGGGGGACACCCTGGACGACGAGGCGATGGGCAAGATGGTCCTGGATGTCAGCACCGAGCATGATCCGCCCCTTCGTGCCATCAATTACGAGAGCGCCCCAGTTCCGCCGTTTGCCTAAGGCCATAACTCGTCCTTCGTCGACAGCG
>DASTYT010000152.1 GCA_035764725.1 Candidatus Methylomirabilota bacterium
GATGATGCGACGCTTCGCTTCACCGAGGCCAGCGACGGCCGCGGCGAGGGGCTGGCCGGCCTCGACCTCGACTGCTCGGATCCGGGTCGCCGCGGCCTCGTCCTGATCTGCGGGATCCGCTTCCGCCTGATCGCGTCGTAAGACGTTCGATTTCACACGCACCGGATGAGCTCTATCGGCTTGCCCGAGAGGCCTCGACGCGCCTTCATGGCGACCATCGCGGGCGGCCTCCTCGCCGCGCCGCTCGCCGCCGAGACTTTCTCTGGTTCATGTCAAGCGATGGTTGTCTGATGCTGCCGCAGTTGCTGGCGCGTCATGGTGGCCAAGTGGTACTGCTCGTCGTACGGGACCTGGCGGTGCCACATGACGAAGATGATCTTCAGCCATTTCGCCCCGAGCGCCCGGAGCGCCTGGTGATGTGCGTGGCCCCGCGCCCGCTGCTGGTCGTAGTATGCCCGGGCCCAGTCGCTGGAGAGCAGCGAGAGAAAGGCCACCTGGTCGACCACGTGCCGCAACGACTTGTCGCAGGCGAAGCGAAAGTGGACGACCCGTTGCTTGCCGCTGCGTTTCGTCACGGGCACGGCGCCGGCCTGCGCCTGCAGATGTCGAAACGACTCCCACCGACCGGGGGCGTCCCCCAGGCGGGCCCAGAGGGTCGGCGCGGTGATCCCGGTCTTACCGATCGGGAGGGTCCGCGCCCACTGCGCCGCCGGCATGCGTGCGAAAAAATCGTCGATCGCGGTCCGGTACTGAGCGACGGCGACGACGACGGGGGTCAACTGCTCCACCAAGCTCTGCATCAACCGCGCCTTGGCGCGCACCACGTGGGCCGGCACGGGCAACTGAGGCGGCTGAAGGACCGTCCAGAGGGCGCCGATGCGGGCTTCGCTCATCCGGCGGCCGCGCGCCCATCGCTGCCACTGGCGTTGCGTCAGCGCGGTCAGGGTCTCCGGCGTCGGATAGGCCTGCAGGAACTCCCGCGCCAAGGCCGTCGTCAACTCGGCGACCTCGAGCGCCCGCGGGTAGTACGCCTTCAGCGTGGTCGTCAGCTGGTTGACGAGGCGGGTCTGCTGGCGGATGTGCCGCTGGCAGTCCTCCGTGAGGAGCTTGAGTTCCTGGGCCGCGTCCGAGCTCGGCTGCAAGGCCTGGAGGTGGGGGTGATCCGTGCGCAGGAAGTCGGCCAGCACCCGCGCGTCAAACGGGTCACTCTTCGCCCCACTCTGTCGAAACCGATCCCGGGCCCGGTCCAGCGCCTTGGGATTCACGGGGTAGACCACGACGCCATGGTCGAGCAGGAAGTCCACCACCCGCCCGTCCGGCCGCTCGATCGCCGCCCACCGCTCGATGCCCTGCGCGCGCCATTCGTCTAGCTCCCGGCCCCACTCGCTGAAGCCCGCCGCCGTATGCGGCACGGTGCGTCCGGTGATCTTCGTCCCACTCTCATCCACGACCCAGACGGCATGCGTCTGATCTGCCCAATCGACGCCCACGTAGTAGCGCACTCGTCCACCTCCTTCGGGGCCCTGCACGCCGAGCCGAGGAGCGGGAACGGCCAGGTTGGCCTTATACCGGCCCTCCGGGGGGCCACTTTCTCTTGAACCTGTGGCGCCGTTCGCTTGCCGACCGGGACAGTCTCGGCGTAAGCCTCCGGGGGCTCTGCGCAGCAGGGTCCTCTGGTCGGCAAGCCCCTGGGCCTCGTGTTGGCCCGCCTCTCTCCCCTTCTCCCTCATTGTTCCCGTCGCCGGCCCTCGCCTGCGCGGCGCAGGATGCCCCGTGATCTCACGACGACGCTTTCTCACGAGTGTCGCCATCGGGTTGGCACCGATCGGCGCCGCGGCCCACGCGCAGGAGTATAAGGCGCAGCAGGCGGACAAGATCGCTCGAATAGGGTACTTGTCGCCCAACCTGGCCACTGGCCCCCACCTGCGCGAGGCCTTCCGTAAAGGACTGCGTGACCTCGGGTACGTCGAGGGTCGCAACCTCGTGATCGAAGACCGAGATGCCGAAGGGAAGGTGGTCGAACGAATCCCCGCTCTCGCGGCTGAACTGGTTGCGCTCAAGGTTGATGTCATCGTGACCGAAGGAGGAAGCACAGTCGTTCCCCTCGCCGCCAAGCGAGCGACCAGAACCCTCCCCATTGTCTTCGCTTCTGTTGCCGATCCGGTTGGGAGCGGGCTCGTCACCAGCCTCCGGCGGCCGG